>ONOC01000047.1 GCA_900319355.1 uncultured Eubacteriales bacterium
CTCTCCGGACAGCTGGAGCCGACGACCGGTGAAGTGATCATCACCCCAGGTCAGAGACTGTCATTCCTGGAACAGGATCACTTCAAATATGACGATCAGACCGTTATGGATACGGTCATCCAGGGCAACCAGCATCTGTTTGACATCATGAAGGAGAAGGATGCGCTCTATGCGAAGGAGGACTTTACGGATGCGGACGGTATCCGGGCCTCTGAGCTCGAGGCGGAGTTCGCCGAGATGGACGGATGGAATGCGGAGACCGATGCGGAGACACTCCTGAACGGCCTCGGCGTGACCACGGATCTGCATCAGGCGGTCATGGGAACGCTGGACGGTCCGGTCAAGGTCAAGGTGCTTCTTGCCAGAGCCCTTTTCGGCAATCCGGATATTCTTCTTCTCGATGAGCCGACCAACCATCTGGATCTGGATGCGATCAACTGGCTGGAGGAATTCCTGATCAATTTTGAGAACACGGTCATCGTGGTATCGCATGACCGCTATTTCCTGAACAAGGTCTGCACGAATATCGCCGATATCGATTACGGTCAGATTCAGCTCTATGCCGGAAACTATGATTTCTGGTTCGAGTCAAGCGCACTGATGATGCGGCAGAGACGTGAGGCCAACAAAAAGAAGGAAGAGCAGATTAAGGAACTGAAGGAATTTATTGCGAAGTTCTCAGCCAATGCTTCCAAATCAAAGCAGGCGACCTCGAGGAAGAAAGCACTTGAAAAAATCGTGCTTGACGATATCAGGCCTTCGAGCCGCAAGTATCCCTATATCGATTTCCGCCCGGAGCGCGAGATCGGCAATGAGGTGCTGGAGGTTCATGATCTGACGAAGACGATCGACGGCGAACTGGTGCTTGATCATGTGTCCTTTACCTTAAGACGTGAGGACAAGGTGGCGTTTGTCGGTTCCAACGAGAAGGCGGCGACGGCACTGTTCCAGATCATCAGCGGAAGAGAAGAGCCGGATGAGGGCTTTTACAAGTGGGGCATCACAACCTCTCAGGCCTATTTCCCGAAGGAATACAACGAGGAGTTTGATTCGGATCTGACGATCACCGAGTGGCTGACACAGTATTCAGAAATCAAGGATGTGACCTACGTCCGCGGATTCCTCGGACGCATGCTCTTTGCCGGCGATGACGGCGTGAAGAAGGTTCGCGTGCTCTCCGGAGGAGAAAAGGTGCGCTGCATGCTTTCCAGGATGATGATCTCGGGATCCAACGTCCTGATTCTCGATCAGCCCACAAACCATCTCGACATGGAATCCATTCAGGCGCTGAACAACGGTCTGATCAAATTCCCGGGTGTGGAACTCTTCACCTGCCACGATCATCAGTTTGTGCAGACCACGGCCAACAGAATCATGGAATTCATGCCTGACGGCACCCTCGTCGACAAAATCACCACATACGACGAATATCTCGCATCCGACGAAGCGGCGAGAAAACGCACCGTCTACATCGCAGAAGAAGACAACTGATCGAATTAAGCCGTCGTCATGCACACGGTCAGACAGACACGCGAAGCGTGTATGGCAGACCGTGCGCATGACGCAGGAGCTGTGCGAAGCACATATTCTTTCTACAGGAGAATTGATATGAAGCAGAACAATAAGCCGGTCCTGATTATCATGGCAGCCGGCATGGGCAGCCGCTACGGCGGCCTGAAACAGATGGATCCGATGGACGACAGAGGCCATCTTCTGATCGATTATTCTATTTATGATGCGGTGAAAGCAGGATTTGATGAAATTATTTTTGTTATCCGTGAGGAGAACAGAAAGGATTTTGACGAGAGAATTGCGAACCGCATCAAAGACAGGGTGCATGTCGGATATGCCTATCAGCGTATCGCGGACATTCCGGAGGGATATCAGGTGCCGGAAGGAAGAAAGAAACCCTGGGGTACAGGCCATGCGCTGATGTCGTGCTTTTTCGCCGCAAACGGCAATCCGTTTGCCGTCATCAACGCGGATGATTTTTACGGAAGAGAGGCCTTCCGCAAAATCCACCTCTTCCTCTCAGAGACAGGGGATGACGCCGACTGCTATCATTACGGTATGGTAGGATACAGGCTTGCCAATACAGTGACCGAAAACGGAAGCGTGGCGCGCGGCATCTGTGATGTGACAGGTTACGATTATCTGAACAGCATACAGGAGCGCACGAGGATCGAGAAGCGTCCGGACGGCATTGCCTGGACCGAAGATGAGGGCAAAACCTGGCATCCGCTGGATGACGGCACGATCGTATCCATGAATATGTGGGGATTCAATTTCAGCTTCATGCACGAGCTTGTTGCTGATTTTCCGGCTTTTCTTGATGAGGGACTGAAGAAGGACCCGCTGAAATGCGAATACTACATTCCCTCCGTTGTTCAGAAGCTGCTTGACGAGCACCGTGCGGATGTGAAGGTCATGACAACGCCTGACCGCTGGTACGGTGTGACATACAAAGAGGATAAGCCGACTGTTGTCGCGGCACTGAAGAAGATGCGCGAGGACGGTCTGTATCCCGAAGAACTTCTTGGATAAGCCATGAAATTAAAAAAATCTGAAATTATTTATATGGCAGGAATCATCCTTGCCCTGGCGGCGGCACGTCCGCTGCTGGGGACGGATTTTCCTGCCTTTTTGCGCTGGTATCTGATGCTGCTCCTCATGGGCGCCGGCTTTTATCCGCTGACCAGTGTGCTGTTCGGCAATTTTTCCGATCACGGCTGGGTATTTTCGAAGACGATCGGCATCGCCATCGGAGGATATCTGGTATGGGTGTTCTCCGTGACACGTCTGGTGCAGTTTACAAACCGACGCGCCATTGTCATCACCATGATTGCCGCCGGTGTATGCTGGACGTTTTTTATGCTGAGAAAAACAAAAGCTTCGCCTGACTTTTCGAGAATGCTCGGAGAGGAGCTGATTTTTCTTGTCTTCTTTCTGCTGTGGACATACCTCTGCGGTTTCCGTCCGGCGGCAAGCGGGACGGAGAAATTCATGGATTACGGCTTTATGGCTGCCATGAACCGCAGTATTTACCTGCCGGCAACGGATATCTGGTACGGACAGGCGCCGATCAACTATTACTACGGCGGCCAGTTCTACGGCGTGTATATGGCAAAACTGTGCTACATGCCGATCCGGTACGCATATCATCTGCTGAGGGCCACCGTTGCGGCCTGTGCTTTTATCTTTCCATTTGAAATTGTTTCGTGGATGCTCCGCGACCAGCTCCGGAAAAACAGGCATGTACATGCCTGGAGCGCTGCCGGCGGCTTTATCGCCGGGGCGGCGGTTTCACTGGCCGGAAATTTTCATTATGTGCTCTACGGACTGCTCGGGGAGGTGTTCAGACTTCAGGGATCGGAGAATTACTGGTTCCCGGATTCGACCCGTTTCATCGGTTATAATCCGGAGACGCAGGACAAGTGCATTCATGAGTTCCCGTGCTATTCGTTTATTCTGGGCGACGACCATGCGCATATGCTGAATATCATGTTCGTCCTGACGGCAGTGGCCATTCTGTACGCCTGGACGCGCCAGTCCCGGACGGCGGAACTTGAATATGAGATGCGCCGGAAATACTGGGAGGAGAAACAGAAGCTTCATCCGGACAAATATGTGCGTGTCACTGCCGCAAAAAAAACGGCGATTTTTATCCGGAACAATATGCTCGAACCGCACCTGATTTTCGCAGCCTTTCTGATCGGCCTGTTTCAGTGGACCAACTACTGGGATTATGTGATTTATTATACCGTGGCTGCGTTTGTGATGCTTTTCGACTGTTTCTTCAGATACCAGAAGCACATCGTCAAAGGGCTCGGTTCTCTGCTGATTCATCTGATTGAGGTATTCATTTTCAGCAGGCTGGCGGCGCTCCCGTTTACGCTGACTTTCGACTCCTCCATGGCAGGCGGTATCGCCGCTGCGGAAAATCATACACCGCTCTGGCAGTTCATGATTCTCTGGGGCTTCCCGCTGCTCTGCCTTGTCGTGTATGTGATTTTTATCATTACGGCGTATGAAAAGAAATACCGCAGTGGAAAAATCACCGGCAGCAGCCGCTTCCTGGCATTTTTCCGGCATGTTTCGCTGGGAGACCGTTTTGCCCTGATTCTCGGCATCTGCGGTTTCGGTCTGATCGTAATTCCGGAGCTGGTGTTTGTACGGGATATTTATTATACAAGCGGTTATGCCAGAAGCAATACGATGTTCAAACTGACCTATCAGGCGTTCATTCTGTTCGGCATGATGATGGCCTATATTTTCATCCGGTTCATTTCCTACCACGACGACAGTTTTGCGGAAGGAAAGCTGCTCGGCAGAATCAACAGAAGAAGGCGGATGGAGATATCATCAGAAGACAGCGACGTGCCGGATATCGGATGGCAGTACTCGCAGATGATGCGCGGTCTGCAGGAGAACGATGAGAACAGCGCGCTGAAAGAAACTTCAGCCGTCATATCTCCGGCAGGAGGGATGACGGAAACGCCCCGGGATGCTGTTTCTTCCGCTGCGCGGACACAGAAGGCAAAACAGGACCGCCGTGACAAGGAGACGGGAGAGAAGGCGCGGAAGGATAAGGAACGGAAAGACAGGGAACAGAAGAAGAAACGGCCTCAGAAGCAGCGTGAACCGATTGAAATTTCAGGTATTCAGGCAGCAGGTGTGCTGCTTGCGGCCTGCTTTGCTCTGACGCTCGGCTACTTCCCTTATTCGGTGATGCAGTGGTTCGGCAATGTAACCGACCGAAGCGGTTATAAGGGCCTCGATGCGACATCATTTCTGGATGAGCAGTATCCGGAGGATGCAGATGCGATTCGCTGGCTCAATGATCATGTCAAAGGGCAGAAGATTGTGCTCGAGGCATACGGTGATTCCTATTCGGAATACTGCCGTGTATCCGCCATGACAGGTCTTCCCACCATTGAGGGCTGGTACGTTCACGAGTGGCTCTGGAGGATGAATCCGGCGGATCTTGACGCCAAGAAGACGGATATTGATACAATCTATATGAACGGCTCCGCTGCCGACGCGGAAAGCCTTCTTAAGGCCTACAATGTCAGTTATATTTTTGTCGGCAGCTGTGAACGGGCGCTTTACCCGGATCTTTCCGTCGAACGTCTGAAGAATCTGGGAAGCATTGTATATGACAACGGAAGCACCTTCATCATCCGGACGGACGTGCCGGATACCGATCCGGAAAAGACGGCGGAGCATGATAAGGAAATTGAAGCGCAGAGCTATACGGAGAGTTAACAGGTCATGGACTTATTTGACTATATGAGAGGACAGAAGATGAAGAATGACGCGCCGCTCGCGATGCGCATGCGTCCCAGGACGCTCGATGAGGTAGTGGGACAGGAGCATATCATCGGAAAGAACTGTCTTCTCTACCGTGCGATCCGTGCGGATAAGCTGAGTTCGATCATTTTCTACGGGCCGCCCGGAACCGGCAAGACGACGCTGGCCAGAGTGATCGCCAATACAACAAGTGCGGAATTTACTCAGCTGAATGCCACAACGTCCGGGAAAAAGGATATGGAAGAGGTGGTTTCCGAGGCGAAAAACAGGCTCGGCATGTACGGAAAGCGCACGATTCTGTTCATCGATGAGATTCACCGGTTCAACAAGGGGCAGCAGGATTATCTGCTCCCCTTTGTAGAGGACGGAACAGTTGTGCTGATCGGCGCGACCACGGAGAACCCGTATTTTGAGGTCAACGGTGCGCTGCTTTCCCGGTCCGTGATTTTTGAGCTGAAGCCGCTTTCGAAGGAAAATATTGCCACCCTGCTCGACAGAGCAGTGCAGGATAAGGAGCGGGGGCTCGGAGCCTTTCCGCTGGTGCTGGAAAAGGAAGCAAGAGATTTTCTCGCGGATATCGCGGGCGGCGATGCCAGGACCGCGCTGAATGCGCTGGAGCTCGGTGCACTGAAAACAGAAAAATCGTCCGACGGCCTGATCCACATCGATCTGCCGGTGGCGGAACAGTGTATTCAGAAAAGGGCGGTGCGTTATGACCGCGACGGGGATCAGCATTATGATACGATCTCGGCCTTTATCAAGAGCATGCGGGGATCCGATCCGGACGCGGCTGTCTATTATCTTGCGAAAATGCTGGCAGCCGGCGAAGATGTGAAATTTATCGCGCGCAGGATCATGATCTGCGCCTCTGAGGATGTGGGCAATGCCGATCCGATGGCCATGGTTGTTGCCGCATCCGCCGCATCGGAAGTGGAGAGAGTCGGCATGCCGGAATCACAGCTCATTCTTTCGCAGGCAGCCATCTATATTGCTTCCGCGCCCAAGAGCAATGCGTGCACAGAGGCGATTTTTGCGGCGGAAGAATCTGTGAAAAACACGAAAACAACCGTGCCCGTACATCTGCAGGATGCGCATTATCACAGCCATGAAAAGCTCGGTCACGGCATCGGCTACAGATACGCGCACGATTACCCGAACCATTATGTGGATCAGCAGTATCTGCCCGATGAAATTAAGGATGAGACGTTCTATCATCCGACGGAGATCGGGTATGAGGAGAACATCCGGGCATATTTCAAGAAGATCGGACGTGAAAAAAATCTGTCCTGAGACACAGCAGGACACAGGTGTGTATCAGGCAGGAGGGCATCAGAAGCGGGAAAAAATCACAGAAGATCTCACATGAGAAGCTTCATGACAGAGGCGTAGCACTCCTGAGCCTTTTCTTTCCAGTTGTCCGCGAGTTCTCTCGCGGAGGTTTCCGTCGGAACCGAGAACTTCAGCTCGATCAGTGTGTGATTGCCTTCCTTCGCCGTACAGCTGACGGTGTAATCGCCGTCGGCGGACCGGAAATAGTCGGCGGTCGTCGAGGATTCATTCCGCATCTGGCATGAGTGAAGAACGAGATAATTGGAAATCTCGCGGCGGATCTCGGAGGAAATCTCATTCTCAAAGTAATGAATCGTTTCCTTTCCGCTGTCCGTCATCTGGTAGTAGGTGGTATGATTTTTTGTCTCCGATGACAGGAGACCGGATTCAATCATCTCCGACAGAGTCTCCTGAAGCTGGAAATAATGCGTATAATTTTCACTCAGAAACAGATCCGAGATCTGAGCATTCGTCAGCGGGAAACTGACACGGCTGAGTGTATAAAGAACGATCAGCTTGTACAGTGAATGTGATGAATCGATCATGAAGCGTACCTCTTCTCAATGTGAATTTATCTGTCCCAGTATATCATAATAAAAGACGGATGGAACCATTCTTCGGAAATGCAGCCGCTGGCACACATCTGAACGGTAACCGGCATCCGCATTTCTGCGTTTTGAAACCAGTTGTAATTCCGAAGAAGCATGATACAATAACAAATGGTTTGATGAAATAATAACAAACATGAAGACAGTAAACAGAACAGGTTACAGAATGAACAGGTAGCGAGGAGATAAGATATGGGAAAGAAACCAACAGTTCTGATGATTCTTGACGGTTATGGTGAGAATCCGAAGTGCGAGCACAATGCGGTCTGCGAGGCCAGGACCCCGGTGATGGATCAGCTGAAGAAAGAGTGCCCGTATGTTCAGGGTCAGGCGAGCGGCCATTATGTAGGACTTCCGGACGGCCAGATGGGCAACTCCGAGGTAGGTCACATGAACATGGGCGCGGGCAGGATCGTGTATCAGGATCTGACGAGAATCACCAAGTCTGTTGAAGACGGTGATTTCTTCCGGAACGAAGAGCTGCTTGCTGCGGTAAATAATGCAAAGAAGAACAACGGTGCGCTTCATCTGTGGGGACTTCTGTCAGACGGCGGAGTTCACAGTCACATCACTCACCTGTATGCGCTTCTGGAGCTGGCAAAGAGGGAGCATTTCAGCAATGTATTTGTACACTGCTTCCTTGACGGACGTGATACGCCGCCGACTTCCGGAAAGAACTATATTCAGCAGCTGCAGGACAAAATGAAGGAAATCGGCGTCGGCAGAATCGGCGTGATCAGCGGCCGTTATTACGCGATGGACCGTGATACAAACTGGGACCGTGAGGAAAAGGCTTATGTGGCGCTCACCAGAGGTGAAGGTGTAGACGGCGGAACCGATCCGGTCAGCGCTGTTCAGGCTTCCTATGATAACGGCGTGACCGATGAGTTTGTTCTTCCGACCGTGATGAAGAATGAAGACGGCACACCGGTGACGACGGTAAAGGAAGGCGACTCCGTCATCTTCTTCAATTTCCGTCCTGACCGTGCCCGTGAGATTACCAGAGCTTTCTGCGATCCGGAATTCAAAGGCTTCGACCGCCCGCTGATCAGAAATCTGACCTATGTATGCTTCAAGGATTACGATGAAACAATCCCGAACAAGCTGGTGGCGTTCAAGAAAGAGCAGCTGACCAATACCTTCGGCGAGTGGCTGGCGAAGCATGGCATGAAGCAGGCCCGCATTGCGGAAACGGAGAAATATGCTCACGTCACCTTCTTCTTCAATGGAGGCGTTGAGGAGCCGAACGAAGGAGAGGACCGTTTCCTGGTACCGTCTCCGAAGGTGGCAACCTATGATCTGCAGCCTGAGATGAGTGCGCCGAAGGTATGCGACAAACTCTGCGAGGCAATCCGCTCTGAAAAGTATGATGTCATCATCATTAATTTCGCCAACCCTGATATGGTCGGCCATACAGGGGTGGAAGCCGCGGCGATCAAGGCCATCGAAGCCGTTGATGCGTGCATGGGACGCGCCATCGAGGCGCTGAAGGAAGTAAACGGCCAGATGTTTATCACGGCAGATCACGGCAATGCCGAGGTTATGGTCGATGAGAAGACAGGCAGACCGTGGACCGCACATACAACCAATCCGGTTCCGTTCCTGCTGGTCAACTACGATCCGGCCTATACGCTCCGTGAGGGCGGCGCACTGTGTGATATCGTTCCGACCATGATCGAAATGATGGGCATGGAAAAGCCGGCGGAGATGACAGGTCATTCTCTTCTGGTGAAGAAGAACTGAAACTGAAAATGTATAAAATGGCTTTATGCAGAGACTTTTGCATAAAGCCATTTTCTATTGACTAAAAAATCATGAGATGGTATATTTAATCAGCTTAGTGAAATGAGTTAAAAGGAAAGAGGGAATTCAAAATGAAAAAAGTTACAGCATTTCTTCTGGCAGCAGGCATGGCACTTTCTCTTACCGCCTGTGGATCATCATCGACTGCATCATCAGCAGCTTCTGCATCATCAGCATCTTCTGCATCATCAGCAGCTTCCGCTTCTTCCGCAGCTTCCGAATCAGCAGAAGCATCTTCAGCTGCTTCCGGTGATTTTACCACAGTGACAGACGGTGAGCTTCATATGGCGACAAACGCAGCATTCCCGCCGTATGAATCAACCGACGGCAACGGCAATTACAGCGGTATTGATGTCGAAATCGCGACAAAGATCGCTGAGAAGCTCGGCCTGAAACTCGTTGTTGATGATATGGATTTCTCCTCCGTTATCACTTCCGTACAGGGCGGCAAGGAAGATATCGCCATGGCGGGTCTGACGGTTACCGATGAGAGAAAGAAGAACGTTGATTTCACCGATTCCTATGCAACCGGCGTTCAGTCCATCATTGTAAAGGAAGATTCTGATATCAAGTCCGCTGATGATCTCAGCAAGGCATCGGCGATCGGCTGCCAGGAAGGCACGACCGGATACATCTACTGCTCCGCCAGCGAAGATGACGGCGGCTACGGTGATAAGGCCATCGGATATGCCAACGGCGCTCAGGCCGTACAGGCGCTGATGCAGGGCAAAGTTGACGCGGTTGTCATCGATAACAACCCGGCAAAGGAATATGTGAAGGCAAATGAAGGACTCAAGATTCTCGATACACCGTACGTGCAGGAGGATTATGCGATCGGTGTCAACAAGAAGAATCCGGGTCTCCGTGATGCGGTTAACAAAGCGCTGAATGAGCTGATCAGCGACGGAACCGTTCAGCAGATTCTTGACAAGTACATCAATACAGACGCAGACAGCGAAGCTGTTTCATCTTCATCCGCACAGTAAGTACGACAGTGCAGAAGATGCTGCGGTACTGTATCATTCCGCGGGAGACGCTTTTTATCCCGGGTATTTTACAGATTGAGAAGAGGACAGTCTGACGAAAGCCAGGCTGTCCTGTGCTGTGTTTATGCATGAAGTGATGCGGCAGCAGCACCGAATGCGCATGGGGAAGATTTCCTGCAGTGAGCAGACCTGAAGTTAATCATGTCCGGGAGGCAGTGAAGTGAGTTTCTGGGAAAATTTACAGGAGCAGTTTATAGCCAGTTTTGTCACCGATAACCGGTGGCAGGTATATCTGAAGGGACTGGGCAATTCTCTGATTCTTACGATTGGAGCGGTTCTGATCGGAATCATCATCGGTATTCTTGTGGCCATCGTCCGCACAAATCATGATCAGAAAAAGGACAAGGCCGGCGGCATCAGCCGGGTGCTGAATGCCATCTGCGTTGTCTATACGACCGTGATCCGCGGTACGCCGAGCATGGTTCAGCTTCTGATCATGGGATTCGTTATTTTTGCGAACAGCAGAAATCTGTATATGATCGCGGTACTGACGCTCGGCATCAACTCCGGTGCCTATGTATCGGAGATTTTCCGAAGCGGCATCCAGTCCATCGATCCCGGACAGATGGAAGCCGGCAGGTCGCTCGGCATGGGGTACAGCACAGTGATGAAGGAAGTCATCATTCCGCAGGCTGTGAAAAATGTTCTTCCCGCCCTCGGCAATGAGATGATCACACTGTTCAAGGATACATCGCTGGTTTCCGTCATCGGCATGTCGGAGCTGACCAAGGCAGCAAGAGATGTTCAGGCGATCACCTATGAACCGATGATGCCGTATCTCGGCATCGCCGCCATGTATCTTATCGTTGTCATGATTCTTTCATGGCTTCAGAACAAGCTGGAGAGGAGGCTTCACAGAAGTGACAGATAATGATCTGATCAGAGTGGAACATCTGACAAAAAAATTCGGTGATAACCTCGTCCTGAATGATATATCCGATCATATTACGGAAGGCGAGAAGGTCGTTATCATCGGTCCTTCCGGTTCCGGAAAGTCAACTTTTCTGCGCTGCATGAATCTTCTTGAGGATCCTACGGGCGGAAAAATCTGGTTCGACGGCATGGAAATCACGGATCCGAAAATCGATATCAATGCCGTCCGTCAGCAGATGGGCATGGTGTTTCAGCATTTTAACCTGTTCCCGAACAAGACCGTCCGGGAGAACATTACGCTGGCCCCTGTAAAGACAGGCCGTATGACGCAGGATCAGGCGGACGAAGCGGCGCTCCGCCTGCTCGATCGTGTCGGGCTTAAGGATAAATCGGAAGTTTATCCGGCTTCTCTTTCAGGCGGACAGAAACAGCGTATCGCAATCGTCCGCGCCCTGGCCATGAAACCGAAGCTGATGCTTTTCGATGAGCCGACCTCTGCGCTTGATCCCGAGATGGTCGGAGAGGTACTTCAGGTTATGAAGGAGCTCGCGGAAGAGGGCATGACGATGGCCGTTGTGACGCATGAGATGGGATTTGCCCGCGAGGTGGCGGACAGAGTCATGTTTGTAGCAGAAGGAAAAATCATGGAAGAGGGCACACCGGATGAGGTATTCAATCATCCGAAGGCGCCCCGTCTTCAGGATTTTCTGTCAAAGGTGCTTGCACAGTGAAATTCGTGATTCAGCGGGTAACATCCGCAAAGGTTGAAATTGACGGTGAGATCGCAGGCCGGATCGGACGGGGATATCTGGTTCTGATCGGTATAGGTCAGGAGGATACAGAGGAGACAGCCGACAGATATCTCTCCAAGATGCTGAAACTCAGGATCTTCGAGGATGAAAACGGGAAAACAAACCGTTCTCTCGCCGACGTGAACGGAGCGCTTCTTCTGGTGTCGCAGTTTACGCTCTATGCTGACGTAAAGCACGGGAACCGTCCCGGATTTACGCAGGCCGGCGCGCCTGAGATGGCGGAAAAACTTTACCGGTATCTGGTTGAGCAGGCGAAAAAGCAGGTACCCGTGGTGGAAACAGGCCGCTTCGGCGCTGACATGAAGGTTTCTCTGGTCAATGACGGACCGTTTACCATCCTTCTCGAGGATCTCTGAAGCCGTATCTAAAGCCGTCCGGTTTCTAGAAGGCCACGAAGATCTGATAAAGAATGTCTTGAATAAAGTATTCCTTCGTGATATGATTGAGATCGCGAGTTTTCAGCAGGAGGATTTTGAATTGAGTACACTGCGTGTCGTTCTGACAATATTATTTATTATTGACTGTGTGGCACTGATCACCGTTATCATGATGCAGCAGGGCAAGGACAGAGGTCTTGGTGCGATCGCCGGCATGAGTTCCGGGGATACGTACTGGGGACGTAACAAGGGCCGTTCGAAAGAGGGCCTGCTTTCAAAGCTGACCACATTGATGGTTATTGTCTTTGTTGTACTTGCTGTTATTCTGAATGTGAATTTCTGATCACAGAAGGCTGCCGCATGACCTGCGGCAGCTTTTTCTGTCCTGCGGCATGTGCAGCCGGATCAGAGGACCGGCAGGCCGGAATTCAGGGTCCGATGGATCAGAAGCAGTCTGCGGCAGCTGCTGCCGCGCATGAAAAAAATTCAGATGGTTCCGGCAGTATCAGAAGATAACCGTCAGAAAAGGCACCGTACGTATATTTCAGGGAGTATTGAATTTGACAGAATACAGGTATCACAGAGAACGTCATCACGAAGACGGACATCACGAAGAGAGACATCACGAAGACAGGCATCATAAATACAGCCATCACGGTGAAAATCACCGTCCGGAAAACAGATACGATCATAACGGACAGGGGAACAGAGCGAACCGGATCAATGCGTCGCGCGTGAAGCAGATGAAGAAGCTTCTCATGAACGCCGTTTCATCGAAGAATTACGAGCCGATGAGAGAGAAGGATCTGGCGTATCTTCTGGGCGTGCCCAAAGCGGCCGGCCGCAGTCTGAACCGGGCGGTTACGGAACTTCTCGATGAGGGAAAAATCGAGAAGGATGCCGGGGGACGGCTCTCCCGCCGCTCAGCCCGTTCAGCAGATCATGTACAGTACGGCAGGCGTGACGCGGATCGCATGGGAGAAGAGCTGAATATTGCGCCATCGGATCTCAGGGGCGTGGTTCTTCAGTACGGCATCCCGGAATCTTTTCCTGACAAAGTCGTGCGGGAAGCGGACAGCATGCCTGATCATCTGACGGACGGGGATTATGCCGGCAGGCTGGATCTGCGCGGGAAAACCGTGATCACCATCGACGGAGATGATTCGAAGGATTTTGACGACGCGGTATCGCTGGAAAGAAGCGGGTCGGGCTATCTGCTCGGCGTGCATATCGCGGATGTTTCCCATTATGTGGCGGACGGAAGCGCACTGGACCGGGAGGCACTGGCCCGGGGAACTTCGGTGTATCTGCCTGACCGGGTACTTCCCATGCTGCCGCCGAAACTTTCCAATGGCATCTGTTCCCTCAACGAGGGAGAGGACAGACTGACCCTGTCCGTTCTGGCCACACTGGATCACGAAGGACATGTGGTGAAGAGCCGGATCGCGGAGACCGTGATCTGCTCGGCGCACCGGATGACCTATTCAAACGTTGACAGAATCTTCCGGGGCGATACGGAGCTGTCCGAAAAGTACGCTGACATCGTGCCGATGCTTTTTGACATGAAACATGTTGCGGAGGAGACGGAAGCTTTCCGGCGCGGCAGGGGCATGATTGATTTTTCCTTCCCCGAGACGAAATTTGAACTCGATGAGAATGCCCGGCCCGTCCGGATCAGCCCTGCTTATCCGACACCCGCGACTAAACTGATCGAGCAGTTCATGCTGACGGCAAATGAGATCGTGGCGGAGAAATACTTCGAACGGCAGCTGCCGTTCGTCTACAGAAATCACGAGAAGCCCGACAGCGACAAAATCGAGTCAACGCTTACCGTGCTGCATCAGGCCGGCATTCCTGTCGAGAAGAAGGCATATCATATCACACCGCTGGAGGTGCAGAAAATCATCAGTGCCGCAGAGGGAACGCCGGAGGAAAATCTGGTGAGCTCCATGCTGCTGCGCGCGATGTCGCAGGCGCGGTACGGAACGGAAAACGGCGGGCATTTCGGCCTGGCTTCGAAGTGCTACTGCCATTTCACGTCGCCGATCCGCCGGTATCCGGACCTTCAGATCCACCGGATTATCAAAGATGATCTGAACGGCCGGCTGACAGCCAGAAAAATCGGCTATTACCGCAGAATCCTGGATGACGTGGCATGGAAATCCTCCGCACTCGAGAGAAGATCCGTGGAAGCGGAGCGGGAGGCCGATAAGGTAAAGATGGCTGAATACGTCAGCAGCCACCTCGGCGAGGTCACGGAAGGCGTTATTACCGGTGTTACCGGATGGGGCTTTTACGTACAGCGGCCGGATACCGTGGAGGGACTTGTTCCGGCGTCTTCGCTCAGGGATGATTTTTACGAATATGAAGAACAGAACATGACACTGACCGGCAGAAGACATGGAAGAACGTTCCGGATGGGTCAGGAAGTCTATGTGAAAACCGTTCGTGCCGACGTCGCAAGAAGGATGATCGATCAAGACCGTCGCTGGCCAAGGCGTTTCATGATTATTTTATTGAAGAGAAATATGAATGCGGCATCGAGCTGAAGGGAACGGAGGTCAAGTCGCTCCGCATGGGCAAATGCTCGATCCGCGAAGCCTATGTGGGCATTGAGGACGGGCAGATGTACATCTACGGCATGAACATCAGCCCGTACGAAAAAGGCAACATTTTCAACAGGGATCCGCTCCGCACAAGAAAACTGCTCATGCACAAAAGCGAGATCAGGAAACTTCAGAGCAGGATGAAGGAAAAGGGCTATACCCTTGTGCCGACAGAGATTTATTTCAGGGATGCGCTGATCAAGGTCCAGATCGGACTCGCCAGAGGCAAGAAACTTTATGACAAGCGGGCGGATATCGCGAAGAAGGATATGAGACGAAGCACCGAACGTTCCTTCAAGGTGCAGAACCTGTAATTCATGTGCGGTGGCGGAGATCTGAGATGCGTCAGCCTTTTCGTTCCGGTCACAGGGTGACAGACAGCAGCGCGATTTTACAGCCGGGATTGAGATTTTCCGGGGTCTCTGCTATGATATAGATTATATCTGATAAGGGGTCGTACTGGTTTCGATTATCCGTCTGATCAGATAGAAGCATGCCGAGGATGGTGGACACCTCGTTAATCCGACACCAGACAATAAATGCTGACAATAACAGCGAATATGCACTTGCTGCCTGACCGGCAGTGATGCAGCCCGCTTCGGCGGGTTAAAGTCAGAGGATATCGCCGCTGTACTCCTCTGGCCTCAAAGGAAGCGGCTGCTCTCCGTCAAGTAAATTTTTGAGAAGCGGAGCCAAGACAATCTCATAAATTCTCCGCGCACAGTTCGCCTGAAAGGATGGCACGGAAGATACGAAAGCAGGATAAGCATGTAGAAGGATCTGTGAAAACGGGAAGGACGCGAGGTCGAATCTCGCCGGCTCCGTCGAAGCATTCAGCTGAAAATTTCGTCTTTTCCGGATTTATTTCTTTATTCCGTACCAGGCGATGCCCTCATTCTTCCATCCCCGGCTTCCGGTGAGAACCCTGATTTCGTTCTGATCCTTCGTGTAGTTGTGACAGCTCACCGGTGTACCGCTGCTGTTGAACTGTCTGTACACGGCATCACCTCCGGCAGAGGGAGCGGAGTACCAGCAGAGCCCTTCGTCGTTCCAGTGATGCCGGCTGACCAGCGTCGATTTTTCATGGGCATCCATGGTATAGAAATGCTCGCCGGTCTGCGGATTATAGAGGCGGTAAACCGGCGTGCCGGATGACGGCGCGTACCAGCCGATGCCTTCCAGCGTCCAGCGGTAATAGTTTACCAGCGTGACAATCTCGTTTTTGCTTTTCGTGAACAGATGTTCCCCGGTCGACTTGTTGTAAAGCCGGTACATGGCACCTTCCGCAGGCCGGAAGTTTGTGAGCTTCGGTGCCGGGTCCGCCAGATCATCTCTGACGATACTGAATTCAGAGGAACTGATGGCGCCGATCAGCGTGGTATAGTCGTCGCTCATCGTCATGTAGTGATCACCGAGGTTCAGCCGGCCTTGTCCGTCTGAAACCGTATAGCAGTCTTTAAAGTATTTCCCGGCATAGCGCAGACAGATCCTGTTCATGTTGCCGGTGAAGTCTGCCAGAAGCTGTTCATATTTCTGCCGGAATTCGGTAAATGTTGAGGTATACGCACTGTTGCTGATAATGTTCAGGTAGATGTCCGGACGGTTGAGACGCGCGTAGTTCAGATAGACGAGTGTCCAGTAGTAAAACTCGGCGTAGGCGTCACGGGCATTGACGAAGCATGAGGTGTAATACACCCAGTCAGGTTCCCCGGTGGCATTCTGCTCACAGTAGGAGTACATTGAATTCGCCGCATGATTGCCCCAGTAATAGGCGGCAAATTCGTTCAAAAGGCCGTAGACGCCGTCCTGATTGGAGGTGAGCTGGCACCCCGGAGCGACATAGGTATCATACCGGTAGGTGTGCATCGATGCCGGAATGGTGGAAACGGCGTCACTGGTCGGGAAAACCGATGTCTCCGGCACAAGCCTTGATACATTGTTTCCGAGATAGTACGCTTCGCTGTCGTTATATCCGTTGTGATTTCCGTAATCCCAGCAGTAATTGTGGTGCTCTTCGTGAACAACGGAGTCGACGGCAGTGATGACATCGTTACCCGCGGTAATATCCTGACTGAGATCCTCACCCTTGCTCTGCGTGGCCGTCAGGATATGATAAGCATCCGTGTCGCAGGACTGCACAAGAGAAAGTACCTGTTGAATCGTCGGCGTCGCCGACAGACTGTCTGCCAGGACAGGAGCGGCAGAGGACAGGCAAAGACTGACAGTGACCGAACCGGCAATCAGCAGGCGCGTCAGTTTCCTGCCGGGTGAAAATGTAAAGTGTCTCATAAAAACCTCCTGTTAAACCCCGTAAAAGATGAACGGTGCACATCAGGTCGGAACAGAAACTGAAAGGCATCCGTACAGTTATGATTCTATCACGAAACACCTGACCTGTGTGAGAAAACAGAGCAGAGGCACAGGAATTCCGAAGGTCAGGGCTTTCCGGCTGACCGGATCTTTCTTGCAAAAATTGTCTGAGATGGTAAACTCAGTGTAATGAGTCTGTGTGACAAAATCTGATGAACTGAAGATCGGGGAGAGATTTTCCATGGATAATATGAAGGTTATGGTTGTCGATGATGAGGCACGTATGAGAAAGCTGGTCAGGGATTTCCTGACACGCGACGGTTTTGAAGTCATCGAGGCGGGCGACGGTGAGGAAGCCCTCAATAAATTTTATGAAAACAAAGATATCGCACTGATTATCCTTGATGTCATGATGCCGAAGATGGACGGATGGGAGGTCTGCCGGGAGATCCGCAAGGAGTCAAAGGTTCCGATTATCATGCTGACGGCGAAGTCGGATGAAAGAGATGAGCAGCTCGGATTTGACCTGGGGGTTGAC
>ONOC01000039.1 GCA_900319355.1 uncultured Eubacteriales bacterium
TTACAGAACCCCGGATGAAATCTTCGAGGAGGAAATCGACCGAATCTACCAGGCTACTGCCTAGCGGAGGGTGTCCAACTTGTTGTTGCAATTTAGGTTCTGAATAAATGCAATAAAAATCGCGGATCGACCGGCGGGAGCCGGCGGTCCGCGATTTTCTGATGGTGCTGCTTTATTCGCGGAAAAGACCGCTCAGCATGACAGCACATGTATCAAGGTCTATATCGGCATCATCGATAAGGATGTCATAGTTAGCCGGATCTTTCCAGGTGCGGCCGGTATTGACGTTGAAGTAATTCGCACGTTTTCTGTCATAGAATCTGCGTGTGGATTCTGCTTCTTCCGGCGCGATGCCGTATTCCTCCACGATCCGGTCCGCCTTTTTCTGTTTGTCAGAACAATGGATGAAAACGCTGATGACGCCTTCCCGGCCAGCCAGGGCGTGCGAAGCGCAGTGCCCCAAGAAAATGGCGCGCCGGTTGCTGTCTGCCAGCTGTTCAATAATCAGCTGCTCCGCAACAAAAGTCTGTCCTTCTTTGTCCAGTATTTCTGTATTGCCGCTGTAGGCGCGCTGCATGGCGTACAGGGTATAAAAGAGACTGCTGTGGACTGACTCTTCATATTGTTCGATTTCCTCGACGGATACGCCGGCTTTTTTGGAGGCCAGCTCGAGAATTTCATGACCGAAGCAAGGTATGCCGGTCAGTTCTGCGATTTTTTCCGCGATGGCTGTTCCGCCTGCACCGTATTCACGTTCTATTGTAAGATATCTGTGTTTCATTCCGTATCTCCCTGTTCAAACTGGCTGTTATAGAGGTCCGCATAGAACCCGTTCTTTTTCAGCAGTTCATCATGTGTACCGCTCTCAATGATATTGCCGTCTTTCAGAACCAGAATCAGGTCTGCGTCGCGGATTGTTGAGAGTCTGTGGGCGATGACAAAGGATGTGCGCCCTTTCATCAGGTTATCCATGGCTTCCTGGATTTTCAGCTCCGTGCGGGTATCGACAGAACTTGTCGCCTCATCCAGAATCAGCATCGGCTTGTCGGCAATCATGGCGCGGGCAATGGTCAGCTGCTGTTTCTGTCCCTGTGAAAGTCCCATCTGATCGTTCAGGACGGTATCATATCCCTGCGGGAGAGTGCGTATAAAGTGGTCAAGTCCCACGGAACGGCAGGCATTGTCAATTGTCTCCTGACTCACATCCGGTGTGTTGTAAACAAGGTTTTCCCGGACGGTTCCTTCAAACAGCCAGGTGTCCTGCAGAACCATGCAGAACTGGTCATGAACGTTTTCACGGGGCACATCCCTGGTCGGTGTGCCGTCGATCCGTATTTCGCCTCCGTTTACTTCATAGAACCGCATCAGCAGATTGACCAGCGTCGTCTTGCCTGCACCGGTCGGTCCTACAATGGCGATCTTCTGACCCGGTTTTACCTCTGCAGAAAAATCATGAATGACATCATGTGCGGCACCATCATAGCGGAACCGGACATGGCGGAAATCAACGTTTCCTTTTACGTCTGTCAGTCTGGCTGTCTTGCCGCTTTCATCTTCCATTTCCGGTTCTTCAAGGAAACCGAAAACACGTTCTCCGGCAGCGGCGGCGGACTGCAGCGACTGCATGGACTGCGCGATCTGGCCGAGCGGCTGCGTAAAGTAACGCACGTACAGCATGAAGGAAACCACGACACCGAATTTGATGTCATTATTCAGCACGAGCATACCGCCGACAATGCACACGACAACATACCCCAGATTGCCGATAAATGCCATGATCGGCTGCATCAGTCCGGCAAGACACTGTGCGCGGAAACCGCTTTGCCTGAGTTCGCCGTTGAGCCGGCTGAATTCTTTCACCGCGGCTTCTTCACCGTTGTAGGCTTTGACAACGGTATGTCCGGCGTAATTTTCCTCGATATAGCCATCCAGGCTGCCGAGGTCGCGCTGCTGGCGGGTGAAATATTTCTGGCTGCGTCCCATGATGAGAAACATCAGTATAAAGCCGATCAGACAGGCGAGAACGGCGGCAATGGTCATGCGGACATCCGTGATCAGCATCATGATCAGGCTGCCGAGGAACAGAACCACGGCCGATACAAAGGTGCCGAGACTCTGGTTCATGCTCTGACCGATCAGGTCGACATCATTGGTCACGATGGACATCACATCGCCGGTTGTATGCCGGTTGTACCAGGAAATCGGAAGACGGTTGATCTTAACCGAGATATCCGAACGCATTTTCCTGGAGAGCCGCTGCGTGACAGAAGCGGTAATCCATCCCTGAATTGCCTGCAGCACAAAGCCGGCTGCGTAGAGAAATACGATAAACATCGCGATATCAAAAACCGCGGAGAAATCGATGGATGGCCGGATCATATCGTAAACCGGATCAGGGAGCTGTTCCAGTTTGTTCATGACATCATCTGTATCGTCCAGATCGACCTCGGAAAGCGTTTGCAGAGTATCGATCTGATCCTGTCCGGAAAGGACTGTGCCGTCAACGGTGATCTCTGTAAAGACAGCATTGCAGGCCGGTTCCGGCAGGCTTTCCGCCAGCGTCAGGACGGCAGACAGACTTTCCGAGGCTGCCTCTTCATCCTGTTCGGACGGCATATTTTCACTGAAATCCTGCAGCGCCTGCAGTGTCTTTACCTGCTGTGAGCCGCTGAGCGAGTTTCCGTTTATTTCGATACTGTCAAAAAGTAGATCCAGCGTAGTATCGCTGAATTGCGAAAAATCAGGGCTGGCGCCGGTCGCTGCCATTGCGCTGAGTGCCTGTTTGTCGGCCTCAGGTACATCGGCAGAAGATAACACAAGGGGAATGTTCTCCTGGAGTTTTGCCTGATCCTGCATGTTTCCCGCAATGGCTTCGGAAACCGTCTGCAGATTGGTTTCCATGTTATCTGATATGGATTCCGAGATATCCTGCAGCGCCTCGGTATCCGGTTTGATACCGTCTGTAATCAGATCGGTGAGGTCACCCAGACGGTTCGGGCCGATCAGTGTAAAAATGGTAGAGATAATCACGCAGATAAGCGCGATAATCAGCAGGATGGAATCCTTTTTGGAATAGGAGATCAGTTTCCGCCAAGTACCTCTGAAATCTTTCGCCTTTTCACCGGTGTGCGGCGGACCGCCGGGACCGCCGCGGCCAGGTTTTCTTCCGCCGCCCGGGCGGCGCGTGTCTTTATTTACTGCCTCTTTCGGGAGGCCGTCATTGACTGTCATTTTTTTGTTTTTTTCTTCCATCATGCCAGTTCCTCCTTTGAAAGCTGAGACAAAGCAATCTGCTGGTAAACCTCGCAGTTTTCCATCAGTTCCTCATGGGTGCCGATGCCGGCCAGCCGGCCCTCGTTGAGAACGAGGATCTTATCCGCATTGCGGATGGTGCCGATTCGCTGAGCGACAATAATGCGGGTGATACCGCTGCATTTTTTATCGAGTTCGGCGCGGAGAGTCCGGTCTGTCCGGTAATCGAGCGCCGAGAAGGAATCATCGAAAATCAGAATTTCCGGTTTCCGCGCGATGGCACGGGCGATCGACAGCCTCTGTTTCTGCCCGCCGGAAAGGTTTCCACCGAGCTGTGCGATATAGGCGTCGTACTGGCCGTCCATCTTTTCGACAAACTCATCGGCCTGTGCGGTATGGACCGCATCCTGAATTTCCTCAGCCGATGCCGGATCCTTTCCGTTGTCGCCGTAGCCGACGTTCGAGCTTACCGTTCCGGTGAAAAGTACGGCGCTCTGCGAAATATAACCAATTTTATTGCGCAGGGCTTTCTCCGAATAATCGCGGACATCCCGTCCGTCTACATAGACGGTTCCGCCTGTCGTATCGTAAAAACGCGGGATCAGGTTGATCAGAGAACTTTTTCCGCTTCCCGTGGAACCGATGATAGCGATGGTTTCGCCTTTTTCTGCTTTGAAAGAGATGTTGTGCAGAACATCGTCAGCCCCGCCCGGATAGCGGAAATCCACGTTTCGGAACTCGATTTCACCTTCATGTCCGTCTTCGCCGCTGACCGCGGTTCCGTCTTTGATGGTGACTGGCGTATCGAGAACTTCGTTGATACGTTTTGCCGCCACGGATGCTCTCGGCAGAATCATGAAAATCATGACGAGCATCATAAAGGCCATGACTGCCTGAATCGCATACTGTGAAAATACGACCATATCGGAGAACAGGGAGATCTTGCTTCCCAGACCGGCATTGTCAATGACGAAGGCGCCGATCCAGTAGATTGCGAGCGTGAGCCCGTTGATCCCGGCCATGATGCTTGGCATCATGAAGGACATGGTGTGCATGGCAAATGTATTGGTGTCCGTGAGTTCCTGATTGGCCTTTTCAAACTTTTTCTCCTGGTATTCCTCTGCATTGTATGCACGAACGACACGGAGTCCGGTCAGATTTTCGCGGGTTACCGTGTTGAGCTTATCGGTCAGCGCCTGCAGCTTCTTGAATTTCGGCATGGCAATCAGAATGCAGGCAATAATGACGCCGAGAACAATCAGAATGGTCACACCGGTTGCCATTGTCCACTGCCATGCTTTTCCGATAATCTTGCAGATTGCCCAGACTGCCATGATCGGCGCACGCATCAGCATCTGCAGGCCCATGACAATAAAAAGCTGGATCTGCATCACATCGTTTGTGGACCGTGTGATCAGGCTGGACGTGGAAAAACGGCCGATTTCATCCATGGAAAATGACTGGACCTTGCGGAAAAGCTTTTCGCGCAGGTCGGCGGCAAAACCATTGGAGATGGCCGATGCACAGAAGGCAACGATGATGGTGGAGATCAGGCTGATCAGAGCAAAGATCAGCATTTTCCCTCCAACAGACAGAATTTCAGATATGGTTGAGCCGGAGGTTTCAATCAGAGTCGTGATATCTGTCATGTAATCCGGGATGGTAAGGTCTGCCCATACGGCCATTGCGGTGAAAATCACGGAAATGACTGTCAGGAAGACATCCTTCCCTGTCAGATTTTTAAATAGTTTCAGCATAGATTCCTCCATTTAAGGTCCGGCACACGCTGTTAGCAGTCTGCTTAAGCGAGTGCCAGACAGACTGTAAAATAAAAGATCAACCGTCAAGGTGATCTTCAGCTACAATCTGACTATAAACTCTGCTATAATAGTCGAGTCAAGAGCTATTTTTATCTTTTTTGAAATTTTTAAAGGAGCATGGCTGTTATGATTTATCTGACCATTCGTGAATTCGGTTCTCTGCGCGGTGTCAGCGTGGGTTCTCTTCGATATTATGAAAAACTGGGACTGCTTGAGCCGGCAAAGGTCGACCCGGATACGGGATATCGCTATTATCTGCCGGAGCAGATGGAGACGCTGGATGCGATTCAGATGTGCGTGGCACTGGATATTCCGCTGAAAGAGCTCAATCAGTATATGGACGACCAGGGCCGTCTGGAAATTGACAGACTCCTGACGCACGGCCATCAGGTGCTGGAGGAGAAGATGGAGCTGATGCAGACGACTCTGAAAATGACGGAATACGGGATGCAGATGCTGCAGGAAAACGAGACTTACAGCGGCATTGAGGGCAGATACAGCAGGCAGATCGAGGAACGCTGGTTTTATATTATTCCGTCGAGCGGGAACAGGAAAAAGCTGGCCGCAGAGCAGCGCGGGCTTTTTCAGACCTTCCGTGATCTTCAGCAGAAAAAGGCGGCACCCTTTTTTCCGGCCGGCGTGCTGATGCGGCTGGATGGAGAGCAAACGCAGATGGCATATTTTCTGCGCGTGCTCAATCCTGACAGCGAGGATCCCTCCATTATTCGGATACCGCAGGGCACATACCATTGCCTGCAGAAGGATATGACCGACCAGCCGGATATCCGTTCTATTATGGAGGAAAATTTTCCTGAATATGACGGGCAGGAAATTATCATCACGAACATGATGACCGGAAAACTGCATGACCAGTCCAGACTGAGTGAGATTCAGATCCGGGAAAATCAGGCATGATCACATATCCCTTTGCTCTGCAGGGGCTGTTTAACTGAGACCGGAGCCGCTTTGTTTTTTGATATGGGAAGAATAAGACAGTATACCAGGAGTTCACCTCTTTACTATAATAGAGATGGTCTCATGGCGAAAAAAATACAGGAAAGGGATAATCATGACAATTATCGTTACCGGCGGCGCCGGCTTTATCGGGAGCAATTTTATTTTTTTTGAAATGGAGAATCATCCGGCGGACAGGATTGTCTGTCTGGATAAGCTGACATATGCGGGAAATGCTGCGACGCTTGCGGGCGTGATGGGCCGTCCTGATTTTCGCTTTGTAAAACTGGATATTTGTGATCGCGATGGCGTATACCGGCTGTTTGAAGAAGAACATCCGGATATCGTCGTCAACTTCGCAGCGGAATCGCACGTAGATCGTTCTATTGAAAATCCGGCGGTATTTCTGGAGACAAATATCATCGGGACATCGGTTCTGATGGATGCCTGCCGTAAATATGGCATTGGGAGGTATCATCAGGTTTCCACTGATGAAGTCTATGGAGATCTTCCGCTTGACCAGCCGGATTTGGCTTTTTACGAGGATACACCGTTACGGCCATCAAGTCCGTACAGTACGTCTAAGGCTTCGGCAGATCTTCTTGTTCAGGCCTATAACAGAACATATGGCCTTCCGGTGACGATCAGCCGCTGTTCTAACAATTACGGCCCCTTTCAGTTCCCTGAAAAACTGATTCCGCTGATGATAGTGAACGCCCTTTCAGATCAGCCGCTTCCGGTTTACGGAGACGGCATGAACGTGCGCGACTGGCTCTATGTAAAGGATCACTGTGCGGCAATCGATCTTGTTATGCGGAAAGGAACTGTCGGTGAAATTTATAATATTGGCGGCCGCAGCGAGATGCACAATATCGATATTGTGAAAATGATCTGCGATTATCTTGGTAAGCCGTACAGCCTGATCGAACATACAGCTGACAGAAAAGGCCATGATAAACGCTATGCAATCGATCCGACCAGAATGCAGGATGAACTCGGCTGGCGGCCGGAGACGACGTTCGCAGACGGTCTTAAGATGACCATTCAATGGTATCTTGACAACAGAAACTGGTGGTCTGAATAAACGGGCGGCGATACCCGGCGGACAGATCTGCATTTCCGGTTCAATCTTCGAGAAAATTTATGCCTGCGCTCTTCGCAGATACCGCTCTGTGTATGGACAGACGGCAAAACATTTTCCGCAAAGGTCCTGATGTATCCCTGTGGCAGCCTCCATCCGCTCGATCTGCCTGGGCAGGCAGCGTTTCCAGTCAAACAGCATCTCACGCGGCATGCCGGCTTCCCACAGCGTTCCCATCAAGGCATCGGCAGGGCAGGCGTCTGCGCAGACATGGCATGAACCGCAACTGTTTTATGCGGTATCTTTGATCTGTGTTCTTTTCCATCCGTCATGACGCTGACACGTTCCACGGTCTGGGCTGCAGCCTGATACCCCGCATCACGCAGAAATTTTTCCCCGCAGGATACGATCCGATCCAGCTTTCTGTTCATCGAATAATAGGCGTGGTAATATTCCTCGCAGATCGGCGGTGCCGACTAATGCCGCCCCTTCTTTGATCAGGAGGGCAGTAAGTTCTCTTATTATATTAAATGGACACACCTCCTATGCAGAGTAATTCCGGAAATCCCGCTTATATCCGCATCTTTTAAAAGTACAGCTGCATTTTATATCCGCAAAGGACATATTGTCATCCTTTTATCGCCGGATATTATCATTATATTGTCAGGCTGGGAAGACTGGCCGGAAACGAGTACAGACAAATACTCATTAAATAATTTATCCTGTATAAGCTGAGCTGAATGGAATCCGAAAAAAGCGGCGGAAGATATCAGGAAAGGGGAATGAAAGATGGGAAAGATATGGATGAAAACCAGATACGACAGCAGTATGGGCATGGAAATTCCGCATAGCTGGAATTTCGCAAATGCGATGTATGGCTTCCGGGAACTGGGAGCGGAGATTATCCCTTACCATACGATTGCTGAAATATATGATCAGGTAAAGGAAGACGACATTGTGCTGGATTATATTGACCAATGCGAAACGATTTTTCATAAATTCGGCGTACGGGCCGATCTGCCGGATTATCCATCTGTTTTGAGAAAATTTCTGGGACGGAAAATCTGGAAGGATACCATTAACAGTATTTCCAGTGATGAGAGAAAATGGTCAGCCGGATATTTTGTCAAGCCTGCTGAGCGCTGTAAAGCATTTACAGGCAAAAGAATCAGCAGCCTGCATGATCTGATCGGCTGCGGCAGCTGTTATGAGGATTACGAGGTCTACGTCAGTGAACCGATTGATATCGTCGCGGAATGGCGGACTTTTATCCGGTATGATCAGATTCTGGATGTGCGGCCTTATGGCAGCGTCCGGGAGGACAGGTATGAAGGCTTTTTGTACTGCTATGACGCAGGCGTTCTGCAGGACATGCTTAAAGCATTTCGTACATGGGATGAACGGCCGGCTGCCTGCAGCATGGATATCTGTTATACTGAAGATGGAAGGACGCTTCTTGTCGAGATGAATGATGCCTATGCACTTGGCTGCTATGGTTTGCCGTCTATTCAGTATGCGCAGCTGATTTCAGCAAGGTGGAGTCAGCTTATGAAGCATAAAGACGAATATGATTTTCATGATGATCGGGGTGAGACAGGATGGCAGATCTGATTTTATTTCCTTCGGACTACTATAATGTGCGATGTGTTGATGCAGATTTTAAGGAAGAATACGCTGCATCCGTCGCTGCAGAAGTCTGGAATATTGCTCTTTTTGGGTATGATCAATGGCTTAACGAGGGGAAACTTGTGCTTACAGGCGTCCCGGCAGGAAAACACCAGACGGTTTACCGTGGCTGGATGATGAAACCTGAACAATACAGAAGATTTTATACGCAGCTGATGCAAAACGGTATACAGTTGATTACCAGTCCGGAGGAATATGAGACGATGCATATTTTTCCGAATGTATACCGATATTTTGGCAGCGATACTGCCAGAATGAAAATATATCCTCTTCATGCCAAAATTGATATTGAAGATGTGAAGCAGTCATTCCGCCGGTTTATGGTCAAGGATTTTGTCAAATCAGTAAAGGGCACGGAATTCCCGGGATTTTTTGATCAATCGGTTACGCAGGAAGAATTCGACGATTGGATGAAGGTATTTTATCAATATCGGGGCGATCTTCTGACCGGAGGCATATGTATCAAGGAATTTCTGGATCTGAAACAGTATGATCATAAAACAAACGAATACAGAGTTTTTTATATGAATCATATTCCTGCGGCAATCAGCCGGAATTCGGGGCAGAATATTCTGACACCGTTCCCGCCGGAAAAACTGATCGAAAAATACAGGAATCTGCCGAGTCCTTATTACACCGTTGATTTTGCACAGCTGTCAGATGACTCATGGCGTATTATAGAAGCAGGTGACGGAGGTGTTTCTGGTCTGCCTGAGGGACAGGATCCATACGAATATTACAGAAAATTATTTCAATGTTTCAGGTAAAGAGAAATTATTTAAGGGAGAAATGACATGATTGCCGGAATGACATATTACCAGATCTGCCTGTATTTCCTGCTTTACAGCTTTTTTGGATGGATTATTGAAGTTGTCTATCACGCTGTGACGCTGGGAAAAGCGGTTAACCGGGGATTTCTGAACGGACCGGTGTGTCCTGTTTACGGGTTCGGCGTGCTGGCAGTGCTTGCCGCGGGCAATGCGATAGCCGCATCGGATGCTGCCGCCGGTACCAATGCGATGGAGCTGAACAGTATGGAACTGTTCCTGTTCGGTATGCTGCTGGCGACAGTGGTCGAGCTGGTTGCCGGATGGCTTCTGTACAGGCTGTTTCACGCCCGCTGGTGGGATTACAGCAGCAAGCCGCTGAATTTTCACGGCTATATCTGCCTTGAGTTCAGCATAATCTGGGGCCTGGCTATTGTACTGGTGGTAAAGGTGGTTCATCCGGCTTTGAATAATACTGCTGTGGATACAATACCCGAGCAGTATGGCTGGCCGATCATGGGCGTTTTATATCTGGTGTATTTTGCGGATCTGGTGGTTACGGTTTCCACTGTCCTGAAGCTGAATAAAAAACTGGAAGAGCTGGACCGCATCCGTACGGTGATGCGTATGCCGGGTGACAGACTCAGCAAAGATGTCTCTGCAGGAACGATCCGGACTGCACAGCGCATTCAGGAAGGCCGGGTGCAGGCTGCCCTCGCGAAGGCTGAACTGGCCGAGCATGCAGAGGCGGTGCGCGAAGAACAGGATATAAAGCTTGCGGTGCAGAAAGCCGAGCTGGCAAAGAGGGCAGAAGAGCTTCGAAGAGATCTTACGAGCCATTCTGCCAGACGTCTGCTGCGCGCCTTCCCGTCTCTTTATCATGAAAAATATAATGACCTGGTTCAGAAACTCAGGGACAGCCTGGATCGCCGATCGGGCGGCTGACTGTCATTATATATGCATTTTTGGAGGAAAATTATCCGGATATGCACATAAACTATCAGAATAAAACCGGATTGTGTTAGTATTAAGAAAACGGCGGAAGGAGGAAAAAAATATGTGGAAATGTCCTGCATGCGGACGTATTTTCAAAAGAAAGAACCAGCCGCATTACTGCGGCGATAAACCGGAAAATGTGGATGACTATATCGCATCCTTTGACGAAGAAATCAGGCGGCAGCTGGAGATGGTGAGAGATGCCATACGCAGCGCAATTCCGCAGGCGCAGGAGACCATCTCCTGGAGTATGCCGACGTACAGAGACCGCCATAACATCATCCATTTTGCCGCGCAGAAAAAGCATATCGGCCTTTATCCGGGACCAGCAGCGGTAGAACATTTTGCGCAGGAACTGGATGCCGGCGGATACAGCTGCAGCAAAGGATCCATCCGGATCCCCTACAGCGATTCCCTGCCGCTTGATCTGATCAGCAGAATTGCGCAGTGGTGCTATCAGACAGGCAATCACGCATAGACAGCAGGCGCGTGGCAGAGACAGAATTCATTTTGTGAATAGCCGATTGCAAAAACGATATTGTACTTATCCGCTTTGGACATGTAGTATGAAGACATGAAAAGAAACATTACAGATTATTGCACGGGTGCAGCAGAGCAGATGATTTTCATTCACTGCATAGCATAAGATATCGGAGGTACAATATGGAATACTTTACGCTCAACAATGGAACGAAGATGCCGGCAGAGGGATTTGGTGTTTTTCAGATCCCGGACCCGGTGCAGTGCGAAGAGGTCGTTTACAATGCAATTAAAACAGGATATCGCCTGATCGATACGGCGGCTTCCTACATGAATGAGGAGGCTGTCGGCAAAGCGGTAAAACGCGCGATCGCCGACGGACTTGTTACGCGGGAAGAGCTTTTTATCACGACCAAGATCTGGGTGCAGGATCAGGAAAACGAAGAGACGGCCTACCAGGCAATCAGAACATCTCTTAAAAAACTCGATATGGAGTATGTTGATCTTATTTTGCTGCATCAGGCGATGAAGGATTATTTCGCAGCCTATCGCGGCATGGAAAAGGCTTACCGGGAAGGCCTCGTAAAAGCAATCGGTGTGGCAAACTTTTTCCCGGAGGTGCTGACCAACCTGTGCGAAACGGTTGAGATCATGCCTGCTGTCAACCAGATCGAAATGCATCCGTTCTTCACGCAGGAGAAGGCAATCGAAAACATGCGCCGCTATAATGTCGTGCCGCAGGCGTGGGGACCTCTAGATGAAGGCAGGCATGGCATCTTTACGGATCCGGAGCTGACCGCGATCGGCAGCCGCTATGGCAAGAGCGCCGCGCAGACTGCGCTTCGCTGGAATGTACAGCGCGGCGTGTCCATTATTCCGAAGTCCACGCACGTGGAACGTATGGAGCAGAATATTGACATCTGGGATTTCAGTCTGACCGACGAAGAGATGAAGACAGTTTCGGCAAAGGATCTCGGCCATTCCGAAATCATCAACCACTATGATCCGGATCTCGTCAGAGTTCTGGATAACATGAAGATTCACGGCTGAAAAGCATAAGAAAGCGAAGGCATCCCCGCAGTGTACGGCGGGGGGGTGCCTTTGCGGCTTATAAGAACAGTGCGGATGCGTCTTCTCCCTGCACAGACCGGAGCAGGCCGATCAGCTCATCCGTTGAAAGCTGTTTTTTATTTTCGATCCACGTGATCAGGAAGCCGACGAAGGCACCGATCAGTCCGGACATATAGTAAGTGTAGTATTTCTCTGTCATCGCATTTTTTGGCGGGACAGCATTGCGGATGATGAGGGTGCTGTCAAAATGGCAGCGGTAGATGATATCGTAGTGCCCGATTTTGATCAGCTGTTCCAGTATCCGGCTGTTTTCATCATGCATCCAGTAGCTGAAAAAGAACGTGAGAAAAGCATAAGGGTCTTCCGGTCCTTCATGCTTTTCTTTTTCCCGGAGGTATCCTGTCATCACTTCCAGGTAGTGAAGCGCACACTGCCAGTACAGGACATCATTGATATTATCGAAGCTTCGGTAGAAGGTCGCACGGCCGACTCCCGAAGCTTTTTGTATGTCCGTGATCGTGATCATGTCATAGGACTTCTTCTCAATCAGATCGGACAGGCCGTCATAGATCAGTTCTGCGGATTTCTGCGCCCGCTTGTCATTTTTAATATGGTACATATTGCATTCTCCTGTCGGACTCCTTTTTATGGAACGACTTTTCTGTTATTGTTCCGCTTTTTGCGGAACTATTGTATTACAAAAAACATTATGATACATTAATTCCATAAAGTCAAGATCATTAGAGAAGGGAGTTTCATATGGAAAAGTTTTTACAAGGATCTTCCGAAGATAAAGGACTGGATGATTGCGCTTGCCGCGACGATATTTTTTGTATGGCTTTTGATTTCGAAAGGAAAGGAAAGTGATCTTACGATGGAGGAAAAGAAAACAATGATCATGCACGGGCACGATGGCAGTACGTTTACCGTGCCGGTGAGGAAGGCTATGCTCTATACGGATCCTGGTGCCAGATACACGGGATATCATCCCGGGAAACTGGTATTGAAAAAAGGCAGCGTTCGCCTGAAAGGATATAAACCTCTTCCCTGTGACATTATTCTGGAGCGGGATGTGCCGGTGAAACTGCGTGACGGTGTGACGATTTATACGGATATTTTCCGTCCGAACGATGATGAAAAGCATCCGGCCATTATGGCGATGAGTCCATACGGCAAAGAGATCGGAAGCCAGTGGCTCGATGATACGCCGGACCACGCAGGCATTCCCGTGGATGCTACGTCCGGGCTGCAGAAGTTCGAGGGACCGGATCCGGCGTACTGGTGTGACCACGGCTACGCCATCATCAATCCGGATGTCAGAGGGGCATACCGGTCAGAAGGATATATCCTCTTCTTCGGTTCCGATTACGGAAGAGACGGGAAAGATATCATTGAATGGGCGGCGCAGCAGTCATGGTGCAGCGGCAGATGTGCGATGAGCGGCAATTCCTGGCTGGCCATCTCGCAGTGGTTTGTGGCTGCGGAACATCCGGACCATCTGGCTGCAATTGCGCCATGGGAAGGACTGTCAGACTGCTGGCGTGAAGTGGCAGGAAGAGACGGTGTTCCGATGCCTTCATTTGTCAAGATGCTGTCGGATTCCTTTTCTTCTGCGGAAGAAGGCGGAGTTGAGGATGTGGTGTCGATCATGAATACACATCCGACTCAGGATGCGTATTGGACGGATAAAGCGGCAGCGCTGGAAGAAATTGAGGTACCGGCCTATATAGTCGCCTCGTATACGAACCCGATCCATACCTATGGCACGCTGGAGGGCTGGCGCCGGATCGCATCCGGGGAGAAATGGCTCCGGATCCACAACACCGGTGAATGGGATGACTATTACAATCCGGCTCACACTGAGGAGCTCCGCCGATTCTTTGATCACTACCTGAAGGGAGAGGACAACGGATGGGAGAAGACACCGCACGTCCGTGTCAGTGTATTAAATCCCGGCGGAAAAGATACGGTCGACCGCGTCGAACAGGATTTTCCGATACCGGATACGAAATACACAAAACTGTATCTGAATACCGTGTCGCACAAGCTTGAGACAGATCCAGTCAGCAGCGCAGGCGATGTCACCTATCACTCGGATGGAAAATTTCATAATAAGGCGGAATTTTCCTTTGTCATGCCGGAAGATACGGAACTTACCGGATATTTCAAATGCCGCCTGTGGGTTGCTGCACCGGATAGTGATGACATGGATCTGATGGTCAAGGTGGAAAAACGCCAGCCTGGCGGCCGAAAGTATAAGATAAAGACTGGTCCGGGAATGGAGATTGCGGCAAAAGGATATCTGAGAGTCTCTATGCGCGCACTGGATGAAAAGCGCAGTACTGAGTGGAATCCGTATCATTCCATGCTTCATATGGAAAAACTGAAGCCCGGCGAGATCGTACCGGTGGATATTCTGATCTGGCCGATGGGATTGCAATTTGCCAAAGGTGATCAGCTTGTGCTGACAGTATCGGCTTATAAGACCAGAAAACTCTGGAAAGGGCCTTTCAATATCAGGATGGCGAAGGTGCAGCTGCCGAAGGAAGGATATACCTATATGCCGGGAAGCGAACCGGAGATGTATACGATCGGCGGCGGCAGTATGTTCGGCGGATCCAATATAGATACATCGGATCTCCCGCATGATGTAAATAAGGGCAGGCATGTGATCTACGCAGGCGGCCGGTATGACAGCTACCTGCTCATTCCGGTGATCCCGGAGAGAAAGTGAGGTGTGACCTTATGTGGAACTGGTTTGTGGCCTGGGGATGGCTTTACTGCATGATTATCATGAGCGTCATTCTGACCGTGCAGATGATCGTGCACTGGAAGGAATGGGACGGGCTCACGAAGCTCGGCGCCTTTACCGTTATCGTTCTGACTTTCCATGTCTGGGAAGAATGGGTGATTCCGGGAGGTTTCCATTACATTTACAACATTGATTCCGCGGCTGCGCTGCGCAGCCGCTATCCGATGAGCCAGATCACGGATATGATTACGAATTTCGGCGGCGCCGTGATATGGTTTATCCTGGTTGAGATAAAGAAATACGGCCGAAAAATGAGTTTTGCCGTGATGATCTTCAGCTATTTTGAGTTCATCATTCACATGTATCTTGCGCATCATTCCATGAATGTCTTTGCGGAGCAGGGCATCTATACAGGTTTTTACGCGCCGGGCTTGATTACGGCGATCTGCTGCTGGCTGCCTCTTGGCATCGGCTATACCGTGTGGTTTGTGAAAAACAAGGTAAAGCTTTCGGATGTGCTCGGCGGCGTCATCATTCTTGCGGCGCTGACCATTCTGCTGGTCAATATGCCGGAGAAGGTGCTGAAGAGCGAGGACAGCCCGTATGTCTTCGACAATGCCGGCTGGTATGAAACATGGGTTGATGAAAACGGCAATATTACAGAAGATACTGACTTTTAACAGCGGCACCCGCCCGGATGGATTGATGTCTGTCCGGCGGGTGCCTTTTTTGCGCAGCCGTTTTCGCAGTGCCGCTGAAAAGCATGCCTCTCAGGGGAAATTGATACGGAGGCGCCGGAAAAAGTACAGGGTAAATTTCATTGGAAACAGACAGCTGATAATATCAGCGGCGGCAATGTACAATAAAAACAACGGAGCACAGTAAAAGTGCTCACTGATCGGACATTCCATGAATGAAAGGGGAACAGGGAAATGAAGAGAAAAGCAGTTGTTTCCATAGTACTGGCCGCGGCGCTGCTGGCGGCATGCAGTTCATCACAGACAGGCAAAACAGGTTCTGCGGCAAGTTCTGAAAAAAGCGCGGAGGCAAATGAGACAAAGGGGTCTGAAGTATTGGATCCCTCAACGATAACGGATGATGAAGATACATTAAGAGATGCCGTCGATTCGCAGACGGAAGATCTGAAAAACAGATTGACCGTGCAGAGTCAGACCTTGACATCGGAAATAGATTCATACGACGCATATAAAGAAAATGTCGATAAGGTAGAGGAATTTTACGATACGGTTGTGACAGAGACCAACAAAACATTGATTCTCTTGCGCAAGGACAGCTCCGCATATGCTGCCGCCCTGTTGGCATCTGATCGAGATCAGGATGATATTTACAATGATCTCGATGACATTGTGGACGACGTATATGACGGCGGCTGTGATGATATAAGCGATGACATCTATGATGGCCTGATGGATGATATGAGGGATGCGTTTTATGACGGTGTTCTCGACGATTCCGATGTGACAGATGATTATGATGAATGGTCGGATCTAAGTTCAAATGAATATGATATGTTATCAGAACATCAGTCGGATGTTTACGATTTAATATCGGATGCGGCATCGGATATATACGATTTCTGCTCGGATCTGGAAAGCGATGTTTATTCGGGAGACATGGATGATGCACAGGAAGATATCGATGATTTCAATGCAGATGTTGAAAAACTGGAAAACGGTTCAGATGAATCAGCTGAGGAGACGGTAAGCGAAGACGCGGAAAGCAGTGCGGAAACGGAAAGTGCCCAGACCGCCGACACCGGATCGGATACAAATGAGAATGTCAGCATGCAGACAAGCAATGAATACAGCTCGGTAATTCCTGCTGTTTCGGATTATTTTACGGAAACACCTTATGAGAATGTGGAAAGTGACGCAGGACTTGCCGTGATGTGGGATACATGCAATATGGATGAAGTCCATGCATTTGTTACAGCACTTAAGGATAAAGGCTTCACGATGAACCCATCTGAAATCAGCACCGGTACGCTGTATCAATACGCGGCAACCAGCTCGGACGGCGTGTATTATCTGGTTCTCACCTGTGATGCAGGTACGACAGATCCTTACATGTCACTGGATGTGACGAAAAACTGAATATCACAGCAAAGAATAAAAGCTAAGAGAAACGGCAGAAAGGCATCTGCCGTTTTTTTTATGTATGACGGGCATGCCGTCAGTCTGTGGTGAAAGTCCATAAGGGGCGTAGTTGCCGACGAACCCCAAAGCGACTCCCAAGGTTTGCACCGTGAGGTGCA
>ONOC01000117.1 GCA_900319355.1 uncultured Eubacteriales bacterium
CCGCCGGAGATTGAGACCCTGTTCAACAAGGTACACGACAAGGCCGTGAAGGAAGATGACTTCGATGTGGAGTCGGAACTGAAACAGCCGGTTTTTTCAAAGAAAGGCGATGTGTGGCTTCTTGGCAGGCACAAAGTCCTGTGCGGGGATTCGACCCTGCCGGATTCTTACAAGGCCCTGCTTGGTGATGTGAAAGTCAACATGGTGCTTTCCGATCTTCCGTACTTTGTAGCTTACCATGGGACGGCGGGAACCATTCAGAACGATGACCTGAACGATGCCGATGCCTATGACTTCACGCTGAAGGCGATGAAATGCATGGCGGATGTGCTTGCCGATGACGGCAGCATCTATATTTTCCATGCAGATACGAAAGGTCTGATCTTCCGCAGGGCTTTTGATGAGGCCGGATTCTATCTGTCCGGCTGTTGCATTTGGAAGAAGAATGCGCTGGTGCTGGGCCGGTCTCCGTATCAGTGGATGCATGAGCCCTGTCTCTATGGTTGGAAAAAAGATGGGAAGCACCAGTGGTATTCCGACCGGAAACAGACAACGATCTGGGAGTATGACCGCCCGAAAGCGAACAAGGATCATCCAACGATGAAACCGGTGGCGCTGATGGCATATCCCATTAAGAATAGTACCATGACAAACGGCGTTGTTCTTGATCCGTTTCTCGGTAGCGGCAGCACACTGATTGCCTGCGATGAAACGGATCGTGTGGCGATGGGTATCGAGATCGAAGAAAAGTTCGTCGATGTAGTCGTGAAGCGGTATATCCAGAGTCATGACGGTAATTACGCGGATGTGTATGTGATCCGCGACGGGAAGAAACTGAAGTTTGAGGAGGTCGCTTCCTTCGAGCCGGAAGGCGGTGATGGCAGTGAGTAATGTCAGATACCGCTTTGAAGGGGACACCGGGATCGGCACGCTGCCGGACGGGACGCGCTTTCTGTTTGATAAAAACCGGTTCGACCGCATCCGGGATACGAAATGGTACCGGAATTACAGGGAGCCGGGCTACAGGAAGCTGTACCTCATTGACCGGCACGGCAATTACCTGCACCGGGTGCTCTGTGACTGTCCGCCGGGATATGAGGTGGATCATATCAGCCTCGATACGCTGGATAACCGGTCGGAAAATCTGCGGGTCGTGACGCATCAGCAGAACCAGATCAACCACAGCCTGCAGCGCAACAACAGCAGCGGCGTATGCGGCGTAGATTTTTATCCGCGAAATGAAAAATACCGTGCCCGGATTAAGGTATCCCAGCAGGAAATCCATCTCGGGTACTATGATGATTTCGAGGAAGCCGTGCAGGCCCGGAACGTGGGAATGGAGTGCATGTTCGGGGAATACGGCAGATACAACGATGTCCCGGAGCCGCCGGGATGGATCAGGGAAGATGTGATAGAACGATGCAGACGCTTCGCAGACCTGTCGGTTTGCGGGGCGTTTTCTTCTGCCTGAATGAACAAATACAGCCCGGAAGATTTGTGCACGAATTCTGCAGAATTGACTTGCTATCTGTCCGCTTCAGAGTGATTAATACACTACCAAAAGAAAACCGGCCTTTGGCCGTAAAAACAAGGAGGTACACTATGAAAGCGAACTACAACGTAACAGGCGAGGACAGGAAGCAGATGGTGGCAATCATCAGCCGGGAGGCAGGCGTGCAGGCGGTCTACACAAGGATGCCCGAATGTGCCTACATGATTGACAGCATGAAGGTCACAAAGACCGGCGAGCTTCTTTGGGACGACCGGACGGACGCGGATCTGATCGGAAAGATCACGGCGGCCCTTGCTGCAGCAGGCTTTACCGCACAGGCGGAAGAGGATCCTGAGACGGAAGAGGCCGCAGAGACTGCAGGAGATTCCACAGACGATGCGGTCATCGAAGGGCTGACCATTTCCTTCCCGAGGGCGGATTTCACCGAAAACGCGCTGGCTAACCTGACGGCCCTGATCGCCTCGAAACAGACGCTGATCAAAAAGGCCCTGCAGGCAGACAGCCTTGAGACCAAGATCGACGATGAGAAGGTATCCTTCCCCTGGTGGAACGGGATGCCGACGCCGGAACAGATCGCAGCCTACAGCGAATTCCTGACGGCCCTCGTAAAGATGGCCAAGGAAGCAAGGCGCGTGACAGCGAAGGAAAAGGCCACCGAGAGCGAAAAATACACCTTCCGGACATTCCTTCTGCGGCTGGGATTCATCGGCGCGGATCACAAGCAGACCCGGGCCATCCTGATGGAGCACCTTTCCGGGCACGCCGCTTTTAAGAATCAGACGGACGCCGACGCCTTCTACGCAAAGCTGAAGGAAAAGAAGGCTACCGTAAAAACGACAGAGTCGGAAACGACTGAGCCGGAAACCGGCGATGCTGCAGAGGAGGGTGAAGACGATGAGATTTCCGAATAAAGAGACGGTGGAGCAGATCCGCCGGATGTACCCGGCAGGCACACGGGTGGAGCTTCTGGCCATGGACGACCCAATGGCTCCGCCGATTGGAACCAAGGGCACGGTGCTTGACGTCGATGATACCGGAAGCCTTCTCATGAAGTGGGACAACGGTTCCGGCCTGAATGTTGTCTGGCAGCAAGACTGCGTGCGGAAGGTGGGTGATCCGGATGTCTGAGAGAGTGAAGGAACAGATCCTTGAGATCCGCGCCACAGGCGAGACAAACATGTTTGACCTGCCGGTGGTGCAGAGGATGGCCTATGAGCGGGATTATTTCGAGCTGGTCATTTTTCTGGAGGAGCACCCGAAGGAGTACGTGCACTTCATCCTG
>ONOC01000017.1 GCA_900319355.1 uncultured Eubacteriales bacterium
AAGTGCAGTGCAGGCAGGAAACGTTGCCGTCTTCGTCAAGTTCATAGCCCGTGCATTTTACAAAGTATGCGCTCTTGAGTCTTACTTCGTTGCCCGGAAAAAGGCGGAAATACTTTTTGACAGGTTCTATCATAAAGTCGTCCTGCTCAACGTAAATTTCTCTGCCGAAGGTAACCTTTCTCGTTCCCATTTCGGGATGGTCAGGATGAAGTTCAACGTCGAGCGTTTCAGTCTGCCCTTCGGGATAGTTGTCGATAATGACCTTAAGAGGCCTCAGAACAGCCATAGCTCTGGGAGCGTTTGCGTTGAGATAATCTCTTACGCACGCTTCGAGCAGACCGAAGTCAACTACGCTGTCAGCCTTGCTGACGCCGATTCTCTCAATGAAATCTCTAACGGCAGGCGCAGGATAGCCCCTTCTGCGCATACCGCAGAGGGTGACCATTCTCGGGTCGTCCCACCCTGAAACGTATCCGCCTTCAACAAGGTCAAGGCATTTTCTCTTGCTCGTTACGCAGTAGTTTACGTTAAGACGGGCAAATTCTATCTGCCTCGGAGGCTCTTCAAAGCCGATTTCGTTTATAAACCAGTTGTAAAGCGGTCTGTGGTCCTCGAATTCCAGTGTGCACAGCGAATGTGTGACGCCCTCGAAGGCATCCTCCAGCGGGTGTGCGAAATCATACATCGGATAGATGCACCATTTGTCGCCCGTATTCTGATGCGTCAGATGCGCGATGCGGTAAAGAATCGGGTCACGCATGTTGATGTTGGCGGACTTCATGTCGATTCTGGCACGAAGTACCTTTTCGCCGTCCGCAAATTCACCGTTCTTCATACGTGTGAACAGGTCCAGGTTCTCCTCGATGCTGCGGTCACGGTTCGGATCATCTTTTCCGACATCATTCCAGCCGCCTCTGTACTCCCTGATCTCCTCTGCGGAAAGATCGGAGACATAGGCCTTGCCGGCTTTGATCAGACGAACGGCTGCCTCATACATCCTGTCAAAATAATCAGAGGCAAAATACGGTCCGTTGAACTTTGCGCCCAGCCATTCCACATCCTTCCGGATGGCTTCCACGTATTCGCCCTTTTCCTTTGTCGGATTCGTATCGTCGAAACGAAGATTAAACTCTCCTCCATACTCTTTTGCGATATGGTAGTTGAGCAGAATCGACTTGGCATGACCTATATGAAGAAAGCCGTTCGGTTCCGGCGGAAAGCGCGTCACCACATGGGTATATCTGCCCTCCTCAAGATCTTTGTCAATTTCCATTTCGATAAAATTGCGCGAAGTCTTTTCCGTTTCCACCTCGAATCCTCCTTATGATCTCGTTATCGCGACGTACGCCGCACAGCATCTCTCCGTGACCGGATACGGCGCTCTGTTCGCTTAAATCAGCAAAGGACGGCCGCATCAGAAAGATGCAGCCGTCCTCCCGTCTGCGGGTTCGGATATGAACCGCCAAGTGGAACCAACGGGGCTCGAACCCGTGACCTCTCGCGTGTGAGGCGAACGCTCATCCCAGCTGAGCTATGGTTCCAACGCAGATTAGTGTATCACCGGTGCCGCCTTCGGTCAAGAAAAACTGTACCGCATCACAGGACTTCCCGCCGCACGATGATACACCGGACTTCAGAGCATTACCTCCGCCTTTTCAAGTGCGGCGGCGATAACGGCATCCATGTCGTAATACTTATATTCGCCGAGACGGCCTCCGAAGACAACCTTCTTCTCCTTTTCCGCCATCTCCCTGTATTTTGCATACAGCCGGCTGTTTTTCTCATCATTCACCGGATAGTACGGTTCATCGCCGGGTTTCCATTCGGAGGAATATTCACGGCTGATCACCGTCTTCGGCAGATCATTGCCGTTTTCATCCTTTCCGAACTCAAACCACTTGTGCTCAATGATCCTGGTCCAGGGTGTCTCGCTGTCCGTATAGTTGACCGCGGCATTGCCCTGGAAATTCGGCTTGTCGAGCACTTCCGTCTCAAACCGGACGGAACGGTACTCCAGCGCGCCGAGGCAGAAATCGAAATAGGCATCAATGGCTCCGGTGTAAATGATATGATCCGCCATGGCATCCCAGGCTGACCTGTTTTTCAGATAATCCTCATTCAGCCGGACCTCAATGCCGTCAAGCATGGCCGCAACCATCCGTGTATAGCCGCCGACAGGTATGCCCTGATACAGCGCGTTGAAATAGTTGTTGTCGAAGGTCAGACGGACCGGGAGACGCCGGATGATAAATGCCGGAAGCTCCGTGCAGGGACGTCCCCACTGTTTTTCCGTATATCCTTTGATCAGTTTTTCGTAGATATCCGTTCCGACCAGTGAAATCGCCTGTTCCTCAAGGTTCTTCGGACTGGTGATGCCGGCTTCCCTGCGCTGCTCCTCGATTTTGGCGGCAGCCTCCTCAGGTGTCACTACACCCCACATCCTGTTGAAGGTATACATATTGAACGGAAGGGAATAGAGCTCTCCTCTGTAATTGGCAACCGGTGAATTGGTGAAGCGGTTGAAGGTCGCGAACTGTGAAATATAGTTCCATACGTCGGTGCGGTTCGTGTGAAAAATGTGCGCCCCGTACTTATGAACATGAATACCTTCTATCTTTTCCGTATACACGTTGCCGGCGATCTGCGGACGGCGGTCAATGACCAGTACGCTCTTCCCCGCCTTTCTGGCTTCATGAGCAAACACAGCTCCGTACAGTCCTGCGCCGACGACCAGAAAATCGTAACTCATAACTTCTTTCCTTCCCTTCTGCTGTTCATCATCATGCGGACCTGTCAGGTCCTCTTCTATGTTCATGATGCCGGACCGTCACCCTCCGGCTTTTCCTCTGTTTTCAGCTCCGTAACGGTTTCCCGCCCGGAATCTCTGTCCGCCAGATACAGCTGGCCGAACGTGATGCCGCCGTCGCCGGCGGGTACTTTCTCGTTCAGATAAACCTGAAATCCTCTGTCTGTCAGCTGCGGTATCACGCGCTGAAGAAGGACACGGTTGCAGAAGGTGCCTCCGCTCAGCACGACCGTATGCGTCTGAATGCCGTTTTCCCCGGCTTCCCAGGAGATTTTTTCACAGATGGAAACAATCATTTCGGCTACGGCGTCATGAAATTCAAGTGCCAGCTCGTCTGCCGGCACACCGCCGTCCAGCGCCATCCTGAGATCCCCGATGAGTCTCGGCCCGTCGGCGATCCAGACATCATCCTCCTGATTCATGACAAAACGCAGAGGATACCGGCCGTTCAGAGGATTTTCTCTGGTGTATATTCCGTATTTCCATTTCAGATCCGCGCGGTTGGCTGCACATTCCAGCCGCTCCGGACACTCTCCTTCATAGGTGTTTCTCAGGCTGATGCCGAGCTGTGCCGCCGCGGCATCGAAAAGCCTGCCCATGGAGGCATCCATATGCGTATTGCTGTTGGCCGCAAGCGCGATCTCATAGACCTGATGCATATCCGGATCCAGAATCTCGTCCGAGCTGTAATGCTCCCAGATCAGCTGCCGGTCCTCCGCATCGATCATGTAGCAGATCAGCGACTGCATCGCATCCCTGGATGACATATCACCACCGAGAAGCTTTACAGGTCTGAGATGACCCATCCGCAGAAAATGACCGCGGCGCACCATTTTTCTTGTCCTGTTCGCATCTCCGTCGAAGACATCATTCATCGGAATGGCGTGAAGGGTCTTTTCCTTCTTCTTCTCATAGGTGATCTCCAGCTCATGGTCAGGATCACACAGCATGAATTCCGAACCCCAGTAAACACCGTCATCACCATATCCGGAGCCGTCCATCGCGATGCCGATCACAGGTCCTTCCAGATGATGCTCGGCAATCACGGAGGCAATATGTGCCTTATGATGCTGGACCTTCAGTACATGTCCGCTGCTGTTTCCCCCGACGGAGAACCGTTGCTCCGCGTCCTGCGTCGATTCATAGGACGGATGACAGTCGGCCACGGCGCGTTCGGGATGAATACCCAGATAATATTCCATCATGCCGATAGATCTGTCCCAGAGCTGCCGGGAATAAATTCCGCTCAGATCTCCGATATGCGGAGAGAGAAAAACCGTGCTTCCGCTGCCGAGGGCAAAGACATTGTCTCTGTCTCCTCCGGCTGCATAGGTATCCTTCAGCAGCGGTTCCGGGAGTTCAACCGGGACCGGCGTCATACCTCTTGCCCTGCGGATCACCTGAACGATCTCACGCTTCCCGTTCTGTCCGGTTTCTGTCTCAACCACCTGAAAAATCGAATCCTCCAGCGGAAAATTGATGACATGTTCATCGGTCAGGATAAAATCAGGGCAGCCCTCCTTCATATCTCTCAGCATGTCATCGTCACTGACAACGATGGATTCTCCGCCTCTGTTGCCACTTGTGACAACCAGCGGACCCAGTTCCTCAGAAAGCCTCTTCTGAAGCGTTCCGGTCGGAAGAATGGCACCGGTCAGATAACTCTCTCCGCAGATTTCCCAGGCAAAATCCCTGACGGGTTTTCTGTCGCTCCCGTAAATTTTCCTGAGAAGTACTATAGGATGAACCGGAGACGTCAGCAGCCTCTCCTCTGTTTCCGACACCCGGCAGTACTGCCTGATGGTTTCCAGATCGGGGAACATGACAGCAAAGGGTTTGTGCTTTCTTTTTTTGAAGCCGCGCAGTCTTCTCGCGGGTTCGGACATGTCCGGAAGAAAGATGAAATGAAAACCGCCGAAATCTTTGACCGCGCCGATTTTTCCTTTCTTCAGATCTGCGATGGTACGCCTGAGTGCTTCCTCTCCCTCTGCATGCTCCGTCCCTGAAGCATCCGGATCTGCGGCAGGTGCAGCTTCTGACACTGATCCCGCACCGGAACCTGTCAGATATCGATATCCCTCACTCCCTGTCTTTTCATCCGTGTCGAACTGTATTTCGGGAAAGTGGAATCCTCCGGACGCGGCATCATCCGTCATGGCAGCATCCCAGATGCAGCTGACCTTCCCGGATCCGTATAAATCTTCTTTTATTTTCTGTATGAATGCCTTTACGGCATCGTCAGTCCCGGAAACGACAGAACATAGATGCGTCACCGCATTGCCGAAGGTGCAGGAGACGCCCGAAGCATCCGCCTGCTCCTTCAGATAATCGACGCAGGCTTTCCTGTCCTCTGTTCCGAAAATCAGTACTCTTCTCTTTACAGTTGTCCTGTCCATTGATGTCTTCCCCCAGCCGAAGCTTCTGGCATTGCCGGCAGCATTTATGAAATTATAACACAGCAGAGGCGGACTGCACAAACCGGATGAGATCAGAAATCATGCCGGAAAAGCAGGGGAGGGAAAGTGGGTAAAAATGCCGGAAAAATGCTGGAAAAATGCTGGATGAGAGTATACAGAAATCCCCGAAAGCCCTGTATTTACAAGGCTTCCGGGGATTCTCACGTGAGCTGATGACCAGAATCGAACTGGTGACCTCATCCTTACCAAGGATGCGCACTACCGACTGTGCTACATCAGCATCGCTGATATCTTTCCGACGTCAGCGAAAACTATAATATCAGACAGGTAATGACCTGTCAAGAAGGATTTTGCATTTTTTATGCCGCTCAGTTGAGATAACGGAACCGTTTCCACAGAATCACGCCGACCGCTGCGCCGGCCGCTGCTATGACCAGGAAAATAATGATACCTGCTGCACCTGCCGTTTTCGCAGACCCATCCGATATGGCAGCCGCTTCTTCAGAGGAGGCGGAAATCACAGCCGGTTCCGCTGAAGAGCCGGACAGAGATCCCGCATTCTGTGACAGCGCCTCCGCAGAAGGCAGCGCATTTTCTCCCGCAGCCTTTCCTTCTTCCAGATAATGCTGTATCCAGGCCAGACGGTTTTGCCCGCAGGTTGCCGCGAGACCGCTGTTGTTCGTCATATATGCACTGATATTGAAATCTTCCGATGCCTGATCTCCGTACCATACCCCGGACAGGAGGAAATACTGAAGCAGCTCCTGATCGCTCAGGCTGTCCGCATCGACATCTCCCCTCGGCACACGGATGGTTTCTTTCCCGCCGTCTTCCGTGAAGGTGCTGTTGTCCTCCGTCATGGATCCCGAGAGCTGTTTCCTGTAATAATCCGCATCAAAAACGCCATCATAATCCGATACTTCAGGCAGGTAAGACAGGGCATCCGTCTCGCTGAGATTCGCGATACTTTCCGCTCCGTAATACTGAGAGGAGGTGCTGTTGTCGGCTGCTGCCGTCAGCGCGCCGCTGCCGTCCAGATGAATCACCCAGATCACGGAAATATTCGATTCCTCTGTCATGCCTTCGATTTCGGAAATCCGGTTCTCTGCTTTCTCACCGGCATAGGTCGTGGAGAGTGCCAGCTCGCTCGAATGCCAGAACCTGTTGTCCGAAGGGGTATCTCCCCAGAAAAAACCCGTATGATGATAATCCGAATAGGAAAAAGGTCCTCCGGCATCAAAAAGCCAGATGATATCTCCTTTTCGCATGGTGCCGGAAGCGAGCATATCATCGACAGATGCGTAGGTTTCATAACGGACATTGCCATGGTAAAGCCAGTTGACCCATCCGCCGCCGTTGGCATACGGTTCCGTGCTGGCATCGCCGCAGGGAATATTCTCCGTATTCTCTGTCGCAACCGCGTGGAGCACATACCAGATGAATCCCTCGCACTGCATATGTCCGTCGCTTCCCGGCGTCGGGACCTCCGTCGGGCTCTCATGATATGGCGTACCGACAAATGTGCTCATGTTGTCATAGAGATAACTCACGAGATCATCTCTGGTAAAGCCCAGATAATCACACAGAAATTCTCTGCCGGATGTATTTTCGTCTGCCGCGCTGTCATCCGCGTCGGATGCTGCGGTTCCGGTGCTGTCATCCGCGTCGGATGCTGCGGTTCCGGTGCTGTCATCTGTATCCGCTGAAGCTGATAACGCCGTGTCGAAACTGTCGTCTGTATCCGAAGAAGCCGATAATGACATGCCGGCATTTTCCTCCGGCGCTGCGCCCACGGATACCGGCAGAAACCCCTGCAGCATGACTGCCGCCAGCAGCAATACCGGCAGCAGGATCCGGCGGTAAGCTTTCCTGTGCTTCCGAAAATCCATCTTCATACCATCCCTGTGTTATCTGGCAACGCCGTACCAGGCAGCGCCTTCGTCGTTCCATCCGTACTGCTGTGTCAGAACCTCATGTTCATGGCTGTCCGCCGTATAGTTGTGCGGAAAACCGCCTGAAGCACCCGCATTGAACTCTCTGTAGACGGGTACGGTCTTACTGTCGTCAGAATACCAGCAGATTCCCTCGAAATTCCAGTGATACTGACCTGTCAGGACCTCTTTTTCATGAAGATCCGTTGTATAGACATGTTCACCGGATTTCGGATTGAACACACGGAAAACGGGGCTGTTGGAAGCCTTGGGCGCGTACCACCCGACGCCCTCGTAATTCCATCCACTGGCTGACAGCGTATCCCTCTCATTCCGGTCCAGCGTATACAGATGCTCCCCGGACTTTTTATTATACAGTCTGTACACCGCAGTTCTGATGGAATTGGCACTGCTGCCGCCGCCCTTCAGAGTTCCGTACCAGTAATTGAAGTCGACGTTTCCGGTGATGCCATTCACAATGCCCTTTGAGGTGTACTGCCAGATCGTGAAGGAACCCTCATAGGTCACCTTTGTGTTCCACTGAGCCAGCCACCGGCTGTATTCAATGATCCCGTTTTCCTCATCCTCACCGGCCTGCTTCAGATACGTATCCCACCAGCGCGTGTTCGCATAGATCCCGGCCGTATAACCGGCATCCGTTATTTCCGCGACAAATTCCTCCGCCATGTTGCTGATCATATCCGCGCCGAGTGCCGCCTGCGACTTGTCTTCCATATCCAGATAAACCGGCAGTGCCGGCGTTCTTCCCTCAAGAAGCCGTTTGATATGATCCGCTTCGCTCCTGACCATGGAGAGATCCTGCGCATAGGAATAGAGGTAGACGCCGTAAGGAATGCCGAGACGCTCGCATTCGGAAACATTATATTCAAAGCAGGAATCGTCCTGGATATAATTACCGTCCTCATCTCTGGAGTTGCTTCCGTAACCGCAGCGGATAATGGCAAACTCAACACCGGCATCCTTTACCGCCTCCCAGTCGATTTTTTTCTGCCACTGGGATACATCAATGCCGAAGTGCTGTGCATAGTCCGCATGGGTTTCCCATGTTGTCACATTGGCTCCGAGCAGTCCTTCCTCATCGCCGTAAGTCTCCGTTCCCTCTGCCACCGACTGCGCAAAGGAAAAATCTCTGCCATCGGCCAGCGCCTGCACTGCGGCTTTCCCGCGGATGACGTTTTCTTTCTCATCAGCGATCAGGACACCGTTGGTATATCTGGCACTGTTCGGGCGGTCCTTCATGCCCTCGTTCCAGACGGATACCGCCCCCGAAGGCACCTCGCCTCCGAAAACAATCAGATCATTCGTGATGGAAATTTCCGCGTTGTTCAGTGCTTCCACGGTCTTCGCGAGAAGCGTCTGTTCTTCGGAAGAAAGCGTTCCAAAGGCAGACCGTGCGCTGATCACCCGGTTTTCCAGTGCGGTGAAATCAGCAGTATCCTGCTCCGGCAGGGTCGTCAGCGCATCCAGGATATCCCCGGTTTCCTCTGCAAAATCCACCGCCGCACTGTCTGTCCGGCGATCCGGATCCGTGTCTGCCGGTGTTTCCTCCACATCTGCGGTCTTCCCGGCATCTGCCGTCTCAGAAGCATCTGACGTCTCTGCCGCATCTTCTGTCTCCGCTGCATCCGCTGTCTCTGCCGCCTTCGCCGTTTCTTCCGCCTCTGGTGTTCCCTCAGCTTCTGAGGCTGTTTCAGCAAGGCTGCTGTCCTGTGCGGCACCGGCAGTGACGCCGGAGGCTATGCCGTCCGCACGGACGGAAACAGGGGCTGCTGCCGTGACAGCGGCCATGGCAAGCGCACAGAACGTGTGCAAAACTCTGTTCATCTTCATTGTTTATACTCTCCTCTTTACACGCCGGCACACGGCCGTCTCTGATCCCCGGAAATTTCCTCCGGCATCACCTCAGCGAATGCCGGCTTTTTTCTCTGCCTCGATTTCATCGACGATATCGAAATGCTCGTTGTCACCTCTGACGCGGTAATCATTGTACATAAGAGACAGGTTCGGATTGTAGTACGGATCTCCCTTGTCCAGCACTTCCTTCCACCTGTCCCTGAAACGGCTGACCTCCGCCTTGAAGCGTTCGTACCGCTCAGGCGTATCCTCATAGCCCCGGCTCTTTGACTCAAAGTGGTACAGTTCAACCGCCGGGTTCATGACAACCAGCTTTCCTGTTTCCCGCACCTTCAGGCAGTAATCCACATCATTCAGCGCGACACGGAAATCCTCTGTCAGACCGCCGACCTCATGCCACACAGACTTTTTCGTCATCATGCAGGCCGCCGTGACCGCGCTGACATTGTGCGTCGCGTGAAGCAGCATCATATAACCGCCGTCATTAGCCGTATTTCCGGTCAGGACATGGCCGGCAAAGCCTCCCATGCCGATCACGACGCCGCAGTGCTGTACCGTCAGGTCCTCGTAATACAGCTTGGCGCCTACGATGCCGACATCGTCTCTCTGGCAGTATCCGAGCATGCCCTCGATCCAGTTCGCGGAAATCACTTTCGTATCGTTGTTCAGAAGGATGATATATTCACCCTCCGAATGCTGCACGCCGAAATTATTCACCTTCGAATAATTAAACGGACCTTTTTCCGTATAGGTGACTACTTTAACCCGGGCATCTTTCTTCTGAATCTCCCTGTAATAATCAAAGGTCTTCGGATCTTCACTGTTGTTCTCGACAATGACGATCTCAAAATTTTTATACGTGCTCATCTCAAGAATGGAGTTCACACAGGTTGAGAGCAGATCCGTATGATCCTTGCTGCAGATCACAATGGAAACCTCTGGTTCACCGTGTACATAAAGGATCGGATGGAAGCAGATAAAATCCAGCGTATACTCCAGTTCTCCGTCCAGTCCCACGCGCTTCATATGGCCGGCAATTGCTCTGCGCCCGGATTCCACCGCGTACATCTTGCTGTCAGGATTTTTCGCCGTCGAACCGCCGGACTCCCTCCAGTGATAGAGGATCCTCGGCACATGAGCGACTTTCCTTGCGGACTCACAGCAGTGAAGGATCATCTCCCAGTCCTGAGCGCCGTTGCAGTCGTTGCGGAATCCTCCCGTGCTGTCGATGATGGTCTTCCGCACCACAAAAATATGTGTGATATAATTCAGGCTTCTGAGGTAATCCGGTGAATAATCCGGTTTCAGATGAGGATCCCGGTACTTTGTTCCCTTCTCATTCAGCACATCCTCATCCGTATAGACGATATCTGTCTCCGGATCGCTGTTGATCGCCTTCACGATTTCAAAAAGCGCATCCGGCTCCACCGTATCATCGTGATCGGCAAGCATGATAAAATCACCGGTTGCCATCTTCAGTGCTTCATTGGTGTTGCCCGAAATACCGGTGTTTTTCTCCAGTTTCCTGTATACGATACGGGAATCATCCGAATATTCGGACGCAATGATCTTGCCGGGTGTATCGTCCGTACTTCCGTCCGCAAGGCAGAGTTCCCAGTTCTGATAGGACTGCGCTCTGATGGAGTTCACGATATCCCTCAGGAAAACAGGCCTTGTGTTGTAAAGCGGAATGCAGACGGAAATCTTCGGTTCACAGGCAAACTTCGTATTTCTCTGTTTTTCCAGATCAGCAGGTGTCGCGCGGCGTGCGCGGAACCAGCTGTCATAGTCGAACTCCGGTGCCGTCGGAGCGCCGAGGATCGCCCTGCGGATCAGCCCCTTCAGACCGTAGGTTCTTGTATAGGTGGCGACATGCTTAAAGAAGCCGATGCTGCTTTTGTTTCTGCGCGCGCCCGGCGTCACGTCAATCTCAACATCTTTTTTATCCCCTGCCGTGCGGAAAGAAAGCGTCAGCTTTGTTCCCGTCACATCCGCGCGTTTCACGCAGATCTGGAATCCCGGCTTTGAATTCATCGAAAGGCCGTCGATACGGCACAGATCAACTCTCCGGTTTCTGTCGATCTGAGAGGGGATCTCCGCGCCGTCCGGTCCCAGTACAGCGATGCCGCAGCTGCCGTCACCGCCTCTGGCATAAGCCCATCCGTTGATCCAGATCGTATCACCTTCCACGACCCAGTTGTCCACATGCACATGCGGCACTTCCGGATGGATGGTCCCGATCAGCGCGCGGATATCGTCGGTGCTGCCTTCCTCCGTCTCGGTTCCGTTCGAAACGGAGACGATGATTTTTTCATGATCCTCAGCCAGCTTTTCGAGATTTCCGATTCTGACCTCAAAGCCGATCTCCGGTGTGATCCCGTCAATCTGCCCGTGATAGGCGCGTGCCACGTCCGGCCGGGACGTCCGGCCCGTCTCAAACGGAAGTGCCTCGCCCTTCTCATCCGTCACCAGGATGGAAATTTTCCTGCCGGATGCGCTGAAGGCCCAGCCCGTCACACGGTCAAAAACATCGCCTGCGCCGGCGATTTTGTGTTCATCGATGTGAAAGTACAGATCTTTCATTCTGATTTTTCTCTCCCCTTACCGAAACAGTGCGCTGCCGCACCGGTTCTGCCCTTTCAGGCGTGATCCCCGTTCTCCGGATCACGCGTCGGGATCCGGTACAGATATTTCTTTTTGTCTCTCAGATTTTCAGTGATCAGCGATATCCGCCACGGCGCTTCTTTCCCTGCCGGCAGCTCCGCAGAAGTCCGGAACCCGCTCCAGTACAGGTTGGGCAGCGAGGTGAACATCAGACTGATATCCGTCCTGAAGATTCTGTCCACCCCGAGGATATACTGTTCCGTGCCGCATTCGAGCAGCAGCCGGTATGCATAGCAGGAATTATAATAATCATCCCCGAAAAAAGCGTTGCCCACAACCAGAAATTCCCTGTCGGAAAGGTCCATGCGGTCGGCATTGAAAATCATATTCCGTTCCGAAGCTCCCGCCAGATCCTCCGTTTCCGCGCGGCGGAGTCTGTGATCGATGTACAGATTTCTCTCCAGATAATGACTGGCCCAGTTGAAGTATGTCCTGTCTTCTGTGCGGAACATGATGCCCACATGCGCGTTTCTCTGAAAAATCCACGCCTCATCCGCCACAGTGTACCATCCGACCAGATCATCGCCAAGGCCGAGCTGAGCCGCTGTCTCCGGCCTTCTTTCCGTGAAAACCGGCACCAGAATATACTGCCCGCCGGCGTTATCGATGACAAGAAACTTTTCCGCATTTCTGTCCGTGTCGGCATCATGACTGGTTGCCCATCCCGAAGCCGTTACGTATTCCGGTCCATAATGCCAGAAATCCAGACTCACTGTCATTTCCGCCGTCACCGGCGGAAGATTTTCCGTAAAACGGAAGGCAGGTCTGTAATCTTTTGGATACACGGCTGCCGGCCAGAAATCGGTCCTCACAGCCGAGAGCGCCGGGTTGGAGAAAGGCTCTGCCTTCTCATATCCCGGGTGGCTTTCATACATGACTCTTTTATCGTGCATCAGCCGGCGGAATTTCTGTTCATCCATGATATCATACCCCCGGCTCACCGATTCCAGGTGCGTCAGGCGGGCATCATTCCGGACGACATTAAAATATCCGAGTTCATTCAGCCGGAATCCCAGGCTGACATCATTGTATGCTACCGGAAGTTCTTCCGGAAAGCCGCCGGCCTCTGTAAACTTTTCTCTCCCGATCATCAGGCAGGCGCCTGTCACTGCCAGATAATTGTACGGCAGCAGATTCCTGCCGTAATACAGATCACGGTCATCCGGCGAATACTGCAGCGGATGTGAAGGTCCGTCCTCCAGATTCAGAATGCCGCAGTGCTGAATACTGCCGTCTCCGTACAGAAGATGGGCGCCGACCGCACCTGTCCATGGCTGCAGCGCCTGTCCCGCCATCACGCGCATCCAGTTTCTGTCCGTGATTACCGTATCATCATTAAGAAAGAGCAGGAGCCTGCCCGCCGCGTGTCCCGCACCGGCGTTGCACATGGCGGAAAAATTAAATTCCGCCGGTTCATAAAAATATGCGGCGCAGGATATGGTCTGAAGAAAATCGCTGATCTCCTTCTTATGCTCCCCGCTGCTGCCGTTATCGATCACCACAATCTCATAATCCGGGTAATCCGTCACGGAAACAAGAGAGTGCACACATTTTTTCAGACAGTCCGGATTGTCCTTCGACGGGATGATCACACTGACCCTGGCCGCAGTCCCGTCGGCACACACCGGATCATACAGGACACGGCAGGATTTTTCCAGAAGGCGCGCGTCGCTTTCGGGAGCTGCTTCTGCTCTGATCCCGGAGGCACTGAAAAAATCATGCAGGACCTTTGCCGCGTCGGCTGCATCCGGTGCCATTTCATTCCTTTCGGCCACCGAGAGGACAGTGCTGATCCGTATCACGCGCTCCTTCTCTGTTCCGGAAAAAAGAGACCGGTGTTCCTCCTTCGCCGCCGTCATCAGGTAACGCAGCGTCAGGTCATACAGCCCCGCTGTGCCGGCTGCCTGCCGGATCCCGCCCGTCTTCTGCAGCAGATCCGTGCGGTAAATGACCGGTTCTCCGATGTAATCCCACGAAAGAAACAGATCCGGCGACCAGCCCGGCTTCCGGAACATCCGCTCCGAGGGTATACCGGATGAACGGTCCTCCGGCTGCTCCGTATCTCCGTACAGAAGAAGGGCATCCGCATGATTCCCGCAGGCCTCTCTGATCAGATTTTCCGCTCCGTCCGCAAGCCTTGCGCGGTCAGAGATGACCGCCGTGAAGATGGTATCCTGAAGAACGTCTGCCGGCACCTGTCCGGAAGCATCCGCGGAAAGCTTTCCCGCTTCAATGAGTGTAACGGAAACCTCGCTCATTTCTTTTCTCTCCGTCTGAACAGACCGCCGAGCCCTGCCGCGGCGCTGCCGTTTATATGTTCATTCCTGTGGAATCCGCGCGCACTTCTGCGCACCTCCTCCGCGGTCATCAATGTACCGTCATCGTGGTACATGGCCACGCCGGCCTGCTTCAGAAGCGCCAGCTCATCCGCGTGCTTCATCTGAAGCCTGGTAAACGCCTCATACAGCTGATCGTACTCGCTCCTGAGCAGATCATACTCATGCTGCGTCACTGTCGTCTCCTCCACGCTCATCGTCCAGATCTCCCTTTCTTCCGAAAATCCTGCGGAAAAATGCGCTGATGGCTCTCAGGGGCGCCGTGATGCGCCAGGACAGGGATGCCCTTATCTCATGTACGGTGTCTGAAAGTGCGCCGCACTGTTCCTGAAGACCCGCGATATTTTCCTCATAATCCTGCTGCTTCAGCTGCATGGCGCCGAGCTCATCCTGAAGACTTCTCTTGTCCTCTTCCAGCAGTTTCTTCTCTTTCTCGATTTTGTCCAGTCTGCTCTGCAGTCCGGCCACCTCGCCGAGAATGTCCTGCACAGCCACATCCTGCTGTCCGTAGGCCCTGAAATGATCTCTGATCGGCTGTGTATCCTCGATCAGCCATTCCTGGAAGGTGCATTCCATCAGGTGGAAAACCTGGCGGATCTCCGGTGTGATGCCGTATTTATAATACAGCGGGGCCGTAAAAGCACTTCTCTCCGGTCTGTAGTGTTCATAATAGAAAAGCGCCCGGCACATCACGAATTTCGCCGGCACAGGGAAGTCAAAGGTCCATTCATAGTCAATGACATGCCACGGCTCCGAAAAAATCTTTTCCGTCGCGCCGGCAGTGTCCGTTCCTTCCTTCTTTTCCTCATCCGGCAGCAGAATATTGGAAAAAATCATGTCGATATTCGTTACCGGCAGAGATATTTCCTTTCCCTGCACAACATTGTCGCCGAAGACGGATCTGAATTCCCCTGTGGCTTTGAAATCCCCGACCGGATGACCGGACACCAGACGTTTCCAGTATTCATCGACGAGTTCCTCCGCGAGGTCCTTTCTGCCTTCCGCCAGAAAACAGTCAAGAACCGTATCCATCGAGCGCCCGGTCAGATATTCCAGACGCACTCTGCTGCCATTCCGCTCACAGCGGTTCATCAGAAGCTTTGTTCCGGCATAGGCACCGGAGAGCTTTACATACTTTTCTGAGATGCCTGTCACAAACGGACGGGAAAGCTCACCGAACGGTCTCTTGACTACGGACCGTTTTCCCTCCCCGTCTTCGTAAATACAGGTCACGGTGCAGCATTCCGCACGCCGCTGATTGGAAAACTTCACATAGATGGGAATGCCGGCTTTCGGGATACCTGACCCGGAAGATGCCGCATCCTTTCCGTCATGATCCGGTGCGGATTCCTTTGACGGCTTCCTTTTCAGAATACAGAGATAGGCATTGGCCACATTCTGGTAATTCCCGTCGGAGAGAGCCGCCGCATATTCTTTCTGCTCGTCAAACCAGCAGACACGGGGCCGGTAAAACGACTGATTATACGAAGAAAGTTCCTCCGCCCTCGGAAGAAAACGGTCGGAATAGATACTCTCCGGAAATTCAAGACTCGGATACGGATAATAGAAAGTACCTTCCCATCCGAGATCGTCAAACAGTTTTTCCAGTTCCGGCTTCACGGAAGCGTTGTGCGGAACGGCGCCGCCGTCCCTGACGCGCATGCCCTGCCGGTTGTCCACGGCCAGAACGATCCTGCCGTTTTCCTCGGTAAACGTTTCGGCAAGCTCCAGCTCAGACTTCAGGCTGAGCACGGAATCCGGCGCATAGATCAGTACCCAGTCGAACTTTCTGGTGTTCTCCCGCGCCTTTTCTCCGCCTTCCTTTTCCAGAAACTCCTGTACCTCGGAATCCCCGCCGGTGATCTGCCACAGGCCGCATTCCACATTCTTTCTGGCAGCCTGCCGTCTGCTGTTGATCTGATACTGCTGAGGCGTCTGTTCAAGACAGACAACGGCCGAAGCCTTCTCCGCAAGATTGCCCGTGAGCGGGCCGTACCCCGCCTCCATCTCCAGCACCCGGTCCGTTGACCGGACGGGCAGCCAGTCCGTCAGATTGGCTCTCCAGGGCGAGAGCTGATATAACAGATCCGGATTCTTCTGCTCAAACGTCACCGCCCGGAACCGTTCCTCCGGCTCATGAAGAATCACATCCAGGATCTTCTTCTCGCTCTCCGTATATGCGATTTTGTCCGCCGCCTTCTCCTCATTTTTCATCGTTCTTACCTTTATTTCTGAACTTCATCCTCAGCGCCTGCGATCTTCTTCACCGTCGTCACGGAATCCATATCGTAGAATCCGACCGTGTTCTTATCCGAAATCACGGTGACGCCCAGCAGATCGTAGCATCTGTGGTATGCCGTCAGGTTGCCGTTCACAAAGCCCGTACAGCTCATGGAAAGCAGATACTCGCCGCCCTGCAGCGACATATTCTGCTCATAGGTCACCACGTAGATATCGCCCTTATGCGCCATCTTCACTTCTTTTTTCTCCAGCATGGTATTGGTGCCGGTAATGTCGACACCCTTCGCATTTCTGAAGGTAAAGGTGAAGATCGGCTTTTCAATGTCGTCATTGAAGCGGATCTTCGTCCGGATCTGGAACCTCGTGCCCTTGACGATGCTGCTGGTCAGCCGGCCGTCTTCATCGACAATGGCAAAATCGATGATCTCCGCCCGGTGATTGCCGTATTCATTCAGCTTCGGATTGATCTCAAAATGAGATTTCCATTCGTCCGCATCATCGGCGTCCGCCCGGATGGACTGTGCGCCGGAAAACGTGTCCTTCTGTTCGGCACGAAGCTGATCCGGGCTGATCGATCCCGAAAGTTCGCCGGCATGATTTCTTGTCAGTTCATTGATGTCATCGGAGGAACCTGTCAGAATCTTCTTGTACAGGTTGATCATATCCTTCGGGGAACCTTCCGCCAGCTTCTGTCCCTTGTTCAGAAGAATCACGCGGTCACAGTATTTGGCGACCGAACTCAGATCATGGCTGACAAGCAGGATTGTCTTCCCCTCGTTCTTGAATTCATCGAACTTCGCATAGCACTTGGACTGAAAAAAGACATCTCCGACGGAAAGTGCCTCATCGACAATCAGAATTTCAGGATCGATATTGATCGCCACGGCAAAGGCCAGGCGGACAAACATACCGGAAGAATAGCTTTTCACCGGCTGATAGACAAAATCGCCGATATCCGCGAAATCAAGGATATCCTTCATTTTCGCATCAACCTCTTCGCGGCTGTAACCCATCATGGTGCCGTTGAGGTAGACATTCTCAATGCCGGTGTACTCCGAATTGAAACCTGCGCCGAGTTCGAGCAGCGCAGAGATCCTTCCGTCGATCTCCACTTCACCGTCCGTCGGCTGCAGCACGCCGGTGATGATTTTCAGCATGGTGGACTTTCCGGCGCCGTTTGTACCGATCAGTCCCACCGTCTCGCCTTTTTTCACGTCAAAACTGACGTTGTGCAGTGCGTAATATTCTGTGTATCTCTTTTTCTTTGAGAAACCCAGTGCTTCGATCAGGCGGTCCTTCTTGTTTGCGTACATCTTGTACATCTTGCTGACATCGCGGACCCTGATCGCGTAATTTTCATCCATGCCGAATTCTCCTTACAGTACATCCGCGAAGTGAGGCTGCAGTCTCCGGAACACATGGGTTCCGATGAGGAACAGTACGATCGTAAACAGCCAGTAATACAGGGTGATCGCCGGTCTCTGCCAGAACCACACATGGTTGATCAGCGAATCACGATAGCCCGTAACGATGTAATACAGCGGATTTGCCTTCAGAATCACCAGAAGCGGTCCTGATACACTCATCGTATCGATATTCCACATGATCGGGGTAAACCATACGCCGACCTGCAGACCGATATTGACGATCTGGGACATGTCACGGAAAAATGCCACGATGGAACTCGTGAAATATACCAGCGCCGTCACATTGATCAGCAGTGCCGCCGAATAATAGAACAGCTGGAGGCAGAACCATCCCGGAAACATGCCGTACAGTCCGTACATAAGAATCGTAAAGGCAATGAAAAACAGATGGACGTAAAGGCTCGAGATCACCTTAACCACAGGAAGGCAGCTGACCTGGAAGACAACTTTCTTGACCAGATAGGTATACTCGATCAGTGCGTTCGAGCCCGAGCTCAGGGAATCCGAGAAGAAAAACCACGGAACAAGACCTGAGAGCAGCCAGAGCACATACGGTACCGCGATGCCGCCTTTCGTCGCCTGAGAACCCACATTCAGCGCTCTCTGGAACACAAACCAGTAGACCAGAATCGTGACAATCGGCTGGACGAACGCCCAGAAGGTGCCGAAGAACGATCCCGCAAATTTGGTCCGGAAATCATTCTTTCCCAGTGCCAGAACAAGCTTCGCGTTGCCTGCCACTTCCCGCGGAATTGCCGTGATTTTATCCAGTCTGACAATGAGGAGAAGAAAAATCAGCGCAACAATCACCGAGATCACCGCTCTTCCGGCAATCTCACGCGCGGTCAGCGGTCTCGAAGCTTCTGCCTCGTCGATTCTTTCCACTTCCGCTGCCGTCTTCTCCGGATCCAGCGCATCAAAAACCATATAGCCGTCATCTCCCGTGAGACTCAGCAGATGGTTGTTCCCGTCCTTTGATATGACAAGCTCACTGGATTTCTCCACGTCGTCTTCCAGAGAATACTTCCTGAGCTCCTGTCCGTCATAGGTCACCCTGACACCGGAAACCAGTACATCACACTCCGTGCCGGCGGGATCGAAACGAATCACCGAAGCATCACAGGGAATCGTGATTTCCACGGTCTCCATCTTCCCGCTGCCTGAATATGATCCGCTCGCTGATTCCGACTCATTGAATGCACCATCCGCATCGCCCGGCTTCAGGTAGTAAACGCGGCATCCCAGCGCCTGTTCGCTGGAAAGCGTGACCTCCAGCGTGATCTCTTTCCGGATGCTCTTCGGTCTGTAAGTTATGACGCCGAAAATCAGCAGTGCCGCAGCGACGGCAAGCAGAATCCGGACAAATGCCTTAGTTTTCTTCATGAATCAGTTCATTCCTTTACGTCTCAGAAATTCTTTGTAGCTCCAGTTCACTTTGTCCTTCTCGGAGAAGATCAGATCATCGGCGGTCATACCCTCCGGCATCGGCCACTTTACAGCGATATCCGGATCATTCCACATGATGCCGCCCTCATCGTTCGGATGATAAAAATCCGTCACCTTGTAGCAGAATTCCGCATGGTCCGAGAGCACAATAAAGCCGTGTGCGAAGTTCTTCGGAATAAAGAACTGCTTTTTGTTTTCCGCAGTGAGTTCGACACCGAACCATTTGCCGAAGGTCTCGCTGCCCTCGCGGAGATCAACAGCCACATCGAAGACCGATCCGCTGATGCAGCGGACAAGCTTGTCCTGCGGATAATGGATCTGAAAATGAAGTCCCCTCAGAACGCCCTTTTTCGAAGCCGACTGATTATCCTGCACAAACCGGCAGTCGATGCCCGCCTCAGCAAAATCATTATAATTGTAGGTTTCCATGAAATAGCCCCGGTTGTCACCGTATACCGCCGGCTCGATGACATAGAGACCTCTGATACCGCCACAATCCTTCTGCACTTTGATTTTTCCCATTTGTTTTTCCTCTTCTCTTTATATGATATGAATATAGTAAGTTTATTATTATGCTGATATTCACTAATCCCGATATCACAGTCGATACCACACTACTGAATAAGCTACGGATTGCTCCGTGCTTCGCGTGTGACGAGTCTGTCTGCGATTCGAAGAGCTTATTCAGTATAAGTCCTGGACCTTTATTCTGCAAGCGGCGTGAGCTCCCAGATAGAAAAGCCGTCGATTTCTGACACGAGCCTGAAACCTGCCTGCTCAACGGCTGCCTGATCCTCTCCTTCTTTACTCTGAACCAGATAGGTAAAACCCTGATCCCTCATGCTGCCGGCCACGAATCCGTAGTCGGGCGCCTGCTTCTGCAGCTCATCATAGACAGCTTTACAGTCATCCCGTATGTCATCCATGTACCCCCAGGCATCCCTGCCGTACATCTGGATGATGCGGGAGGAATACTGACGCGTATAGCAGAACAGTTCCCTGTCCATAACGACATGAGGCTCATCGCTGAGGCGGAGCAGTTCCCTGCTCACATCCACGGCATCCTGCGGCAGCTTATAAAGATTCTCTGCCTTCGTGACTTCACGGCCGCTGCCCGTATAGACAAAGGTCCCGCCGAACACGATCAGGACAGCCAGATCCGCGGCCGCGACGGCTTTCATCCACCTGGCCGGCAGATGGCCGAACAGCCTGATCACCGCGCAGGCCACCACCGGAACGGCCGGAATCAGCCACAGGCTTCTCCAGTACGCATAGCTCAGGGTTTTTATGAAGACCCTGTCGTACAGGACCGGGTTGAACAGGATCAGCATAAGGATCACAGATGGTCCGACGATTTTTTTACTGTTTTTTCTGTCCGTGACGGCCAGGTACACGAGAGAGGCCAGATAGAGCGGAAAAATCAGATTCCCCGCATAGCTCTCCCGGACAGTCGTCCAGATCAGTGTCATTGTTTCTTTCATCAGTTATCCGGTAACTCCATGCAGCAGGATGGTCATCATTCCCATGACGATGCCGGGCAGACAGTCAAGCATCAGGATCAGAAATCCCCTTATTCTGCGGTATGCGATGAGATACCACAGCGAAAAGGCGGCGATCATGATAAGGGAGAGGATGACGCCCATTCCTGACATCAGACAGCTGGCAGCACCGGTAAGAAGAACCAGAAGAAAAACCTTCTTCTCTCCGCTTCCGTATCCGGGTTTCTCTGCATACCGGTACAGCATCAGAAATTCCAGAAGCAGTGCAGCCGTGCCGACGCCCGCAAAAACTGACTTGCCCTGCCAGATCCTCAGAAGCGTAAATTCCGCTGAAGTTCTTAAAGATCCGGCAAAAAACATCATGATGAAAGCAGAAACCGCGAGAAAAATCATCGGTTTTTCCCGGCTGTCCCTGAAAAGCTCTCTGCCGATGAGATAAACACACGCGTAAAACAGAAGCAGCAGGTACGCCGCACAGACCGTATGGGCAAAGGTGGCGGGGTGCATCATCGTAAGCTTTGAGGCGGCTGCAATCCACAGCGGCCAGGGAGATACCAGGTCCTTGATAAAATCCCCGCTCCAGGCTCCGGTCCTGACACTTCCGGACTGCGGCAGCACCGCATAGATGCGGTCATTTTCCCATGCGTCCACCGCCTCCGCAATATAACGCGAGTCATCCTGATCGAGATGCATCCCGCCGATATAGACGGCACACTGCAGCAGGATCAGCACAGCGGCAAGAGCGGCGGCTGCATAAAACAGGATCTCAGCATCATGCCTCCGGCTTCCGGCAGGATGATCCGAAGCGGGACATGCCGTCCCGGCCATGCGCTCTCTGTGACCGAACCGGAAAACCGGAAAAATGCGCCTCTTCAGCGAGCAGCCCAGAAGAATCGCCGCGATGACAGCGCTCCAGATCAGAAGCACCGTATGGAGAGCCGCACCTCCGAAAGCACAGGGAACGGCGACGGCCTCAAAGACGGCCCACATGAGTAAGTTCCCCGCCAGCATGCACAGAAGGAAGTCCGCAGCGTCAGGGCATCCGGCGGCTTTTTCCGAACCGGATACGCCGTCTTCCGTCATCCCGCGACGCGGTGCAGAAGACACCCCGCACGCCGGAAAGACACAGATGCCAAGGGCAGAGGGCAACCATATCAGCACGAATATACACAGCATAATTTTCAGTAATTTCATGTATTCTCCGGCAGAACCTCAGATATCATCAGAAGGATTTTTCAGTAAATAAGGAAGGAATAAGGCGACGTATTCCAGTCAATAACCTGTGTGCCCCTGTTGATAAACCAGGTGATGAGCCGGGGTGCATCAAATTTTCCCGTCTCATCCTGTGTGATGGTAACCGGAGCCTCAAACAGGGCTGTATCCGGATCGACCAGTTCATAAAAATCTTCATACAGTCCGTTATTGCCATGATGACCGCACTGAACATAATCTGAGCGGAGTTCATCGCCGAATTCATCCATCAGTTCAGGAGCAATCACCTCCATGGTGTCTGCACAGAACAGCACCGATTTATGCCGCCCGGAAATCCTGAACATCAGACTTCCCTGATTCAGCAGATTTTCGGTCTGTTTCTCCGTGAGCTCATCCCAGGAATGAAGGACCTTCATCTTTGTACCGGCCAGATCAATTTCATCCCCGTCATGGAGAAAGGTCACCTGATCCATACCTGAGATCATCTTCTCATAGCTGCGGAAAGTATCCGGATCGTCATACTGACTGGCCGTCTGATAAAAGAGTTTACTGTTGACCGGCGGCACATAAATCCTGTCGATGGCTGTATCATGGCCGTATTTTTCCATGTATCCCACAAACGCCCCGACGTGGTCCGGATGAGGGTGCGTGAGGATCCAGAGCGAAATATGATTGTCATGACGGCTGACAACGGAGCGGATCTGTTCGATATCACCGTCCGTATGCCATCCGCCGTCAATCAGAATCAGGTTTCCGTCCCTGTCCACTGCCGTGTAGAACATGCTCTGCATACCCGATGTGCCGGCATAGCGCGTAAACAGGAGTTCGTGTGCCGTAAGCGGCATCTTTCCCTGCTCCTGTGCTGCCGTTACACGGTTCAGAACCTCATCATGCATCACGAACACGGCAGATACCGTCAGGAGAATCAGCATGATCCGGGCCATGACGGTTCCGGGACGCTTGTTTCTTCTGTCCGCGTCGCCGGATTTTTCTGCCGCTGCGGCGCTGTTATTCCGTTTTTCCGGCTGCTTTTTCCAGTCCATAGGCTGTGTCAGAAACTCCTGTCATATTTTTTATACAGAAATTTGGCCTTCAGGAACCCGGTGATTTTTCTGTTCCAGTCCACATGGCCCAGATACAGATACGGAATCTCGCGGACATCCTGTTTCGGAATGCGTCCCGTCCTCATCTGATGCATCAGCCAGGTGTCAAACAGACGCTCGCTCACGCGCCCTCCGAACCTCAGGTCAAAATCATTCATTCCCGTCGTATCTGTCCGCCTTTCAAGCTCAAAGACAATCGGGAACATCCATTCACAGTACTCGTCAGACAGTTCCTTCCTCATGATATACATGTTGAAGAGCCAGGCTGTCGTGCCCGCCATCAGTCTGTCAAAATCCGGCAGATATTCCGGCGTCCGTTCGGCAATGATCTGCCTTGCGGTCTCGAACTGGGAACCGTCGAAAGTATGACAGTAATGCGACCAGACCGTCTCTATATAGTAATGCCTCTTTTTCGGCACGATGACCTGATATTTTTCCAGAAGCTGCTCTGCCTCCTGACCCGACAGCACATCGGACAGCGCTGCCTCTTTTCCCGGCAGCCTGCGCTTCATCGTGAAATACCGCCTGTAATGGACGAGCCCCAGGGCATCGCAGTCCAGATTTTTCCACGCCCAGTAGAGACCTGTCAGCTCGCAGAATACAGGATTTTTTTCGCTGATGCTGTCGCCTTCATCGTCTCTGGTAAATCCCGGCATGGTTTCTTTGCCTGCGCTCCCCACATGAACCGGCAGATACATCGGATCAGCCGGAACCTCACATGGTTTATGGCATGCAATAATCAGTCTGATATTCATTGTGCACCTTCCTGTTTTGCAACGGATCTGAACGTTCTTCCGATAATTTTCAGATCCAGCGCGATGCTCTGATGATCCACATAATACATTTCCATCTTCTGCCGCTCACCGGTCTCATAGGTCGCCCGGTTGCGCGCATAGGCCTGCCAGTATCCGGTAAGGCCCGGCCTGACACTGAGCAGCTTTGCCACATCCCTGCCGTAGATCTGTGTTTCCTTTTCGACGACAGGCCTCGGTCCCACAAACGAGAGACTGCCTCCCAGAATGTTAAAGAGCTGCGGCAGCTCGTCGAGACTTGACCTTCTCAGGAAATTGCCGATCTTTGTGATCCGGGGATCATTGTCGATCTTGAATTCCGTCCGGTACTGCTCCAGCTGTTCCGGCGTCAGCAGCGACGCCAGGTCTCCTGTGTTTCTTTTCATGGACCGGAATTTATAGACATGGATATGCTTTCCGTGATATCCGATCCTCGGATGACTGTAGAAGGGGTTGCCTCCGTCATCGAGAATTACCAGGAGCATCAGCACAAGCAGCAGCGGGGACAGCACAATAATGGCAATGAGAGAAACGATGATATCGAAACACCTCTTCACGCACAGATAAGCCACATATCGCGGCGTTCTCTCTTTCGTGTACGCACTGTGATCGTAGGGCATCGGCTCCCGGTTGCGCAGGATTTCTTCAATAAACCGGCGTTCCTGACGGTCCGTCACTTTCATGGACGGCCGTGCAGACTGAAAGGCAAAATATCTGAGGATCGTTCCGATGGTAATCCTTATATCCATCGGATTGCTCCAGTTCCGGATATAGAACTGCTCCGCATAGGGATCCGCCTGATGCTGCTTTCTGTTCCAGAGTCCCGTAATGCCGGGCTTCGTGGACATATTCAGCATCAGCTTTTCACCGAATTCACGGAACATTTCTTCTGTCGGCGCATACGGTCCCACAAAGCTCATATCACCGATGAATATGTTCCATACCTGCGGCAGCCCGTCCAGATGAGTCATCCGGAGGAAACGTCCGAAAAGAAAGCGCGGATTTTTCCCTTCTCTGATCCGCTCTTCTGCGTCCATCCGCATGGTGCGGAACCGGTATTCATTGAACCTGCGGCCGTTCTTACCGATTCTCGGAAGGGCCGTGAAAACCGGACCGCGCGAGGTAAACAGCACCATGACCGCGTCAATGATCATCACCAGAAGGAGAAAAGGAAGGCACAGAATGGAAAAGAGCACGTCCATCGCTCTCTTCTGCACCAGCTTCCGTCCGCGGACCGGCATCGGCGGCAGATAATCAACGACCGCACAGCCGCCGAGAAAATCAAGTATACGGCCGCCGCCGCTGTAGTAAAACTGACTGACATTGACATAGACCGTCTTGCCGACCTGGCCGAACTGTCTCAGCCAGCGCTTCTGTTCTTTTTCATCGGAGATATCCAGAAGGACGGAATCGATCTCCAGCTGCCCTGCCCTGCTGAAGGCTTCTTCCGCACTCGAAAGCACGGGCACCCCGCAGATCTTCTCACCGGTCCGGTCTTCATCGGTCACAACCGCACCGGTCACCTGATACCGCCAGTCCTCCGTGCTGTCAAGACGCTGCAGAATGGTCCCGATATACTGCGAAGACGCGACCACAAGAAGCTTTTCGGCGCCGCGGCTTTTTTTATACATCGGAAGAATCCTGTGCTTGACGACAGTCCGGAGCAGCACATCCAGAAAATAGGCAATAACAAAATACACCGCCATGAAGAAACGGGAATAGTGCTCACTTGTCTTGGTAAAATAAAGGACAAGGATGTTCGCGACCATGACGAATAAGATCACTGAACCCGCAGCTCCGAATTCATGTGAAATCCTCCGGGACGAAAAGTTATCCGCCGCCGGAAGAATCAGAACAGACAGCACATAGGAGATGACCGTACTCAGCAGCAGCGGTGTATACGGTCCGATATCAGATGAGCCGTAGGGAATTCCGACCGGCAGAAAGACACGCAGCCGGAACGCAATCACAAATGCCACGAGAAGTGCCACCATATCGGTCAGGTACATAATATAAGCAGAGACACGTTTTAAATTTCCCATGCATTCTCCTTCAAGATCACTGCCGCAGAACTCCGTGCCGGATCTCAGGGCAGCAGAACGGATAACAGATCAGCAGCCTGCGCTTTGCGGGATTTCAGTCTGCCGTATTCAGGATTTTTCATCAGCGCAAGCATTCCCCTGCGATCGTGCTCCGTCATACACCGGATATCCTCATCAAGAAAGCTCATGGCCTCCTGCATTTCCGCGGAATGCCGGTAATATTCAGGCTCCTTTTCCCTGGTCCAGCGAAGGATCTCCCTCGCCCTCAGCGCATCGGTCAGACGATAATTCTCCTTCATTCTGCCCTCCGATGCATCCGCCTGAAGGCCGTGTACATTGTGCCTGTGCACTCTGTAGCGGAACAGCGGCCTGTTGTAAAACCATGTGGCTCCTCTCACGGCGCCGCTCATGGCGATCTGCCAGTCATGCGGCACTTTATCGGAAAAATCATCAAGAAAGCGCCCCGCCGCACCGTTCTTCATCGCCATGGCACAGCCCTGGGCAAAATTGTGAAAGGCCAGATCCTCCGCCGGCACCTGAACAACCGCTTCCTCCGGAACCGTCCGGTGATACAGATGCTGATTGGACCATCCCTTCTCCTGTCTGACCGGAACGGCAGTGCCCTCCGCATCCATAACAGTAAAAGAAGAGGCAAGAACCGATATCTCCCCTCTTTTCTCGAAAATCCCTGCCATTGTTTCAATTTTTTCAGGGTGCCACCGGTCATCCTGATCTGCCAGAAAAATCAGCCCGTCATCGGAAGTCTCCCCGTAAGCGGAACCGCCGCTTTCCAGAGCCAGCGCCACAGCGCGTCTGAAATTCTTCCGGTACCCCTGATTGGTCTGATTGCGGAAAAGCCTCATCGGAAAATCCTGATAACGCTTTCCGAAGGAAAGGAGCAGCTCAAAGGTCCGGTCATCCGACGCGTCGTCCGAGATGATCACCTCATCCGGCCTGCGTGTCTGGCGTCTGATCGAATCAAGCTGTTCCTCAATAAACTGCTCCCCGTTGTAAGTGGCCATCACCACACTGATTTTCAAAGCTTCACCTCCTCAGAGGTAAAAAAGGAATCCGGCCGTTCTGATGGCATCGCTCTTCACGAATCCGCCGTCAATGGCTTCTCTGATCCTTTTCAGTTTCGGATAACCCGGAAGCGCCAGAAAACGGTCCAGCGTCCTCCTGGATTCCTCCGGCATCAGGCTGTAAAAACGTTCCTTCAGCAGCGCTGCCTGCGCGTAGTAGGTATCCTTCGATGTGCGGACTTTCCGGTCGAATATCTTTTCCACCCGGTATTTCGCACTCATGACATCGCGTGCGCCGACATCATTGTTTTCATGCTGACGGTAATCCATCAGCTTGACCGGCATGTGAATGATCTCGCCCATGGCACTGACATACAGTGCGATCCACCAGTCATGCATCAGAATCCTGCTGTCGTAATCCCCTGCCATCTGACAGGCGGTTTTGTTGATCATCATGGTGCAGCCGGTCACGTAATTCTGCACAAGAAGGTGACTGAAGTTTCTGTATGCCCTCGCAACCTGCAGATGAGATTCATTCACAGGCATCGGCCGGAGGCCGGAATCCGTCACCTGATAATCCGAAAACTCTGCCTGTATTCTCTGCAGCATCGTCTGGATTTTTGCAGGGTACCAGCGGTCATCCTGATCACAGAACATCACATAGTCCGCCGTCGCGTGTTTCATCAGTTCGATGAAATTCGCCGCAGGATTTCCGCCGCCCGCATCATCCTCGATGATCTCCATCATGCCTGCGTGGTGCAGCTGAAATTCCCGGAGAATATGCATCGTGCTGTCCCGGGAGCCGTCATCTCTCACAAGAATCCTGAAATTCCGGTATGTCTGCGCGGACAGCGATTCCAGCTGCTCGCGCAGATATTTCTCACCATTATAGGTGGCCAGCAGTATATCTACCAATTTACAGTTCTCCTGTCATGTCTGTATTCCCCGGCCGTCTCTTTGCTGTCAGATGCCGCCGGTATCCGGACAGCGGTCAGATCTCGCCGATATCCAGAAGAAAACGGTGAAGGGCATCCTTCCAGTCCGGAAGAGGCCTGAATCCCATCTGCACCAGTTTGGATCTGTCAAGCCGGCTGTTAAAGGGACGTGCAGCCTTTGAAAGCCCGTACTCCGCTGTCGTGACAGGTGTCACCTTCGTATCAAGCCCGGCCTGACGGTATATCTCCTTCGTAAAATCATACCAGGAAATATAGCCTCCCTCATTCGTCGCATGATAGTAGCCGTATCTGTCCGTTTCAATCATGTCGACGAGCAGGCGGGCAAGATCGAATGTATAGGTCGGGGTGCCGATCTGATCATTGACGACACGCACCTCCGGGTGCGTTTTGCCCACATTCAGCATTGTCCGGATAAAATTCTTTCCGTTCCGTCCGAACACCCAGGCGATACGGACGATGAAATACTTCTCGAGTGTTCCGGAAACGGCCAGTTCTCCGCCGAGTTTGCTCTTTCCATATACGTTCAGCGGTCTGTAATCCCTGCAGTCCGGCTCCCAGGGCTCTGTGCCCTGACCGTCAAAGACATAGTCCGTGCTGATATAGACCATCTTCGCATCGACCGCCTTAGCCGCGTCCGCCAGATGCTGCGTTCCGTCGACATTGATGGCCATCACTTTCTTCTGATTGGCCTCATCCTCAGCCGCATCAACAGCAGTCCATGCGGCACAGTGGACAATGACGTCCGGTCGGATCCCGCCGACCGTCTTCATCACCGCATCCGCATCTGTAATATCCAGAGAGACGTACGGCATTTCCGTCACGGCACTGCCGTCCGCGATGCCGGAATATGCCGGTGCGAGATCCGTGCCGATGCCCTCATATCCTCTTTCTGCCAGTTCATTCATCACGTCGTGGCCGAGCTGGCCGGCGACACCTGTAACGAAAACTTTCATCTGTCTTCTGTGATCCTTTCATTCCTCAGCCGATGACTTCTCTGCTGCCGTACATCTTCTGATAGTAATTCTGATACTCGCCGGAAATGATGTTCTCCCACCAGGACTTGTTGTCGAGGTACCACTGAATCGTCTTCTTGATGCCGTCCTGGAACTTCGTCTCCGGAAGCCAGCCGAGCTCATTGTGGATTTTTGTCGGATCGATCGCGTATCTTCTGTCATGGCCCTTGCGGTCAGTGACATGTTCGATCAGGCTGTACGGCTTCCCGAGATAGTCGCAGATCAGATGAACGATATCGATGTTCCTCATCTCATTGTGACCGCCGATGTTGTAGACTTCTCCGACGGTGCCCTTTCTCATGATGAGGTCAATCGCCTTGCAGTGATCCTCCACATACAGCCAGTCGCGGACATTCAGTCCCTCACCGTATACCGGAAGCTTTTTGTCGGCAAGCGCATTGGCGATCATCAGCGGGATCAGCTTCTCCGGGAACTGATACGGGCCGTAGTTATTGGAGCAGCGGCTGATCGTCACCGGAAGGTCATAGGTTCTGTGGTAGGCGTTGACAAGCAGATCCGCGGATGCCTTTGAAGTGCTGTACGGGCTTGACGTATGGATCGGCGTATCCTCATGGAAAAACAGATCCGGCCGGTCGAGCGGAAGGTCGCCGTAAACCTCATCCGTGGATACCTGATGATACCTTCTGATACCGTATTTTCTGCAGGCATCCATCAGAACGGAAGTGCCGATGATATTGGTCTCAAGGAAAATGGTCGGATTCTCGATGGAACGGTCAACGTGAGACTCCGCCGCGAAGTTGACGACAATGTCCGGATGCTCTTCCTCAAACAGTCTGTATACGCCCTCGCGGTCGCAGATATCAAGTTTTACGAAACGGAAGTTCGGCTTATCCATGACAGGTGCCAGCGTGGACAGATTGCCCGCGTAGGTAAGCTTGTCCAGACAGATGATCCTGTCCTCCGGATGCTTTTCCAGTTCGTAGAAAATAAAATTGCTTCCGATAAATCCGGCACCGCCGGTCACAATAATGTTCATTCTTCTGTTCCTCCTGCTTTCCTTCTGCAGTTTCTGATTTTTTATATCCCGTCACTTATTGCTGATCACGTCCAGATATTTGCCGTTCAGTACGTCCATGAGATACTGCCCGTACTGATTCTTTTTCAGCGGCTCATACTCGCGCAGCAGATCCTCGCGGCTGATCCAGCCGTTCAGATAGGCGATCTCCTCCAGGCAGGCAATTTTGCGGTGCTGGTGCTGCTCGGTGATTTTTACAAAGTTCGTCGCATCGACAAGACTCTCATGTGTGCCCGTATCGAGCCATGTGAATCCCTGTCCGAGAAGTTCCACATTGAGGCTGCCGTCCTCCAGATAGATCCTGTTGAGATCCGTGATCTCAAGTTCACCTCTTGCCGAGGGTTTCAGGTCCTTCGCGTATCTGACAACACGGTTGTCATAGAAATACAGTCCGGTCACGCAGTAGTTGCTCTTCGGTTCTGCCGGCTTCTCCTCGATGGAAACGGCCTTTCCGTTCCTGTCAAATTCAACAATACCGAATCGCTCCGGGTCATCGACATAATAACCGAATACCGTGGCGCCCCTGCCTGTCTCTGCGTTGCTCACTGCCTCGCGGAGTCTCTTCTTGAGGCCGTGACCGGCAAAAATATTGTCTCCGAGAATCATCGCGACAGGCTCATCGCCGATAAAATCCTCACCGATGATGAAGGCCTGGGCAAGTCCGTCCGGACTCGGCTGTACTTTGTACTGCAGAGAGATGCCGAACTGGCTTCCGTCACCCAGAAGCTCCTCGAATCTCGGCGTGTCCGCCGGTGTGGAAATGATCAGAATATCTCTGATGCCCGCATTCATCAGAACAGAAAGCGGGTAATAAATCATCGGTTTGTCATAAATCGGAAGCAGCTGCTTCGAAGTGACCTTTGTCAGCGGATAAAGT
>ONOC01000092.1 GCA_900319355.1 uncultured Eubacteriales bacterium
GTAGTCAGCGAGCCAGCCCTCACGAGCCACGCCGAAGTTGCCGGACTTACGATCATTCAGGAAGGTCTGCCAGTCCTCAGACTGAATCTCAACCTGGATGCCGATCGCACCGAGATCCTGCTGAATGAGCTGTGCAACAGCCTGATGGCCGCTGCCGTCGTTCGTCAGATAAGTGAAGGAAATCGGCGTATCGGCGGAAAGCATGCCGCTGTCATCGAAGGTGTAGCCAGCATCCTCGAGCAGAGCCTTCGCCTCAGCAAGATTGCCCTCCGGATCCGCAGAGTAATCCTTGTAGTATCCGGTATCCACAGGATAGGTATAGGCATCTGTGTTGGCCTTGAAGGTGCCGCCGTTGCCGTCGCTCATGCCGGTCGGGATGAAGGAGGTGGCGACTTCCTGATCCGTCTGGCCGACCGTATCGACAATATACTGACGGTCGATCAGAAGAGCCATCGCAAGTCTCATCTCTGCTGCCTGCTTCGGGGTCTTGCCGTCGAACATCGAATCATTCACATTGAACGCGACATAGTAGGTGCCGAGGTTCGGGATGACATGGAACTCAGGCGTATCCTTGAGGTTCGCAACTTCATCGGTCGGAACGGTATCCGCATAGTCGATGTCGCCGGACTGGAATGCAGCAAGGATAGCCGTGTCGTCTGCAGAGAGCATGAAGTGAAGCTCATCGACAGACACATTTGCCGCGTCATAGAAGTTCGGGTTCTTCACATAGACCATGGACTCGTTGTGCTTCCACTCCTTCAGCGTATATGCGCCGTCGGTGACGAAGCCTGCCTCGGTAGCCCAGGAGCCAGGTGTGCCGGCCTTGACAGCATCGAACGCAGCCTGCGGAACCGGCATGAATACCGGGAATGCAAGCAGGTTCATCATGTAAGGGCAGGGAGCGGTGAGCTTGAACGTAACCGTGTTATCATCCGTGGCCTGTGCGTTGATCTCTGTGGAGCCATCTTCACTGTAGCCGTCGAAGACAGCAAACAGATAAGAATAATCCGAAGCCGTGTTCGGATCAGCAGCCAGCTTCCAGGAATTGACAATATCATTCGCGTTGAGTTCCGTACCATCGGACCACTTGAGGCCTGTCTTCATCTTGATGGTGTAGGTCAGTCCGTCGTCAGAAATCTCCGGATCGCCGTCAGCCAGTGCCGGAACGATCTTGCCGTCCTTGTCGCTGGTGTAAAGACCAACAAAGGAGTTTGCCGCAAGCGCTGCGCCATCGACCGTGCTGTTCAACTGAGGATCCAGATGATCCGGCTCGGAAGCGAGGTTGATGCTGAAGACATCCGCATTCTTGCCATCCTTCTTCGCATACATGAAATACTTGGTGCCGAATACGGTCGCAAAATCTCCGCTCCACGCCGTGTTCTCCAGATAGAGATCATTGTAATAATACAGCGGAAGAATCGCGCCGGTCGCCATCAGTATATCCTCTGCCTGATGCATCTTTGCGACACGGTCCGTCAGATCGGTGTCCTGACGAATCTCATCGATCAGATTGTCATACTCCGTCCAGTCCGGTGCAGCCGGGTGATCGGCAGACGCCTTGAACTCGATGTTGTCCGGCCACGCGCTCGTGCTTTCCGCAGCGGTCGTTGCAGCCGTTGTGGAGCTCTCTGTAGCAGACTCTGCAGGGGCCTTGGAAGCATCCGCGCATCCGGCAAGCAGAGTTGCGGCAGTCGCACCAACAAGAACCAGTGCTAATGCTTTCTTTTTCATAACTGTCCTCCTTGTAAAAATAAATATCGAATGAATCCCGCCGATCGGGCTTCATCCATAATACGGAAATCTATGATTTCCGGTATTACCGATTATGGAAATCTTCAATCCGGTATTGCCTTGGCAAATGTCAATGACAGTATCGGCTGTGCGCGCTGTTACTTGTTCCAGCACGCGACCATGTGACCATTGCCGCGGTCGGTGAGCGGCGGCATCTCCTTGCCGCACTGCTCCGTTGCGTAGCGGCAGCGCGTGCGGAATGGACATCCGGACGGCATGTGGAGCGGCGACGGAACATCGCCCTCGAGAATGATACGCTTCGACTCCCTCGCCCGCTTCGGGTCCGGAATCGGCACCGCGGACAGCAGGGAGAGTGTGTACGGATGAATCGGCGAGGCATTCAGCTCGTCCGCATCCGCGATCTCGACGATTTTGCCCAGATACATCACGGCGATGCGGTCCGAGATGTGATGCACCACGAGCAGATCGTGGGCGATGAACAGGTACGCAACGCCCAGCTTTTCCTGCAGTTCCTCGAACATATTGATGACCTGCGCCTGAATCGACACATCCAGCGCCGATACCGGCTCATCGCAGACGATGAACTTCGGGTTCACCGCGAGCGCCCGGGCAATGCCGATGCGCTGCCGCTGACCGCCGGAGAACTCATGCGCATACCGTGTGGCATGCTCCGCGTTCAGACCGACCAGTTCCATCAGATGCATGATCTTGTCATGCCTGTCCTGCTTCGTCGTATAAAGATGATGAATATCGAGCGGCTCTCCAATGATATCCTCAACCGTCATGCGCGGATTCAGCGAGGAATACGGATCCTGAAACACCATCTGCATCTGCCGGCGCAGCTGATGGATGTTCTTGTCCGTCACCAGCTCGCCGTTAAAATAAAACTCGCCTCCCGTAGGCTCATACAGCCGCAGAAGCGACCGTCCGACCGTCGTCTTGCCGCAGCCTGACTCTCCAACGAGGCCGAGCGTCTGGCCTGCCCTGATCTGGAACGAGACGCCGTCCACCGCCTTCAGCGGAATCGTCTTGAAAAAGCCGACCTTCACCGGGAAATACTGCTTCAGTCCCCGCACGTCCACGAGGTATTCGCTTTTCTTATTTTCTTCTGCCATTATGCGTTTACCTCCCCGGCCTTCTCAAAATTCTTCCCGGCCACGACGCTACCGTCCGCGTTCTCCGCGATTATACCCTCCTGCTCGTATTTTGCCTTCACATTCATCCAGCAGGAGGCGTAATGTCCATCGTCCATCTGAAGCTCTTCCGGCACCTCAGTCAGGCAGATCTTCATCGCATTGTCGCACCGCGGGCAGAACGCACAGCCCTTCGGCATATTCAGCATATTGATCGGCGTGCCGCCGATGGGAATCAGCTTCTCGTTCATGTTGTCGAGGTTCGGAATGGAACGGAGAAGCCCCTTGGTATATTCATGGTGGGAGCGGTAGAAAATATCGTCCGCCGTGCCGCGCTCGCAGACGCGTCCGCCGTACATGACAATGATCTCATCGCACATTGAGGCGATGACGCCGAGATCATGGGTGACCATGATGATGGCCATGCCAAGCTTCTTCTGCAGGTCCTTCATCAAATCAAGGATCTGTGCCTGAATCGTCACGTCAAGCGCGGTCGTTGGCTCGTCGGCGATCAGAATATCCGGCTCGCAAGCGAGCGCCATGGCGATCATGACACGCTGCCGCATGCCGCCCGAAAGTTCGAACGGATACTGATGAATCCGGCTCGCAGGCTCGTTGACGCCGACCATCTCAAGGAGTTCGATCGCCCGCTTGTTGGCGGCTGACTTTGTCTTGTACTGCGTGTGAAGCTGGAGTGCCTCGCGCAGCTGCCAGCCGACTGTGAACACCGGGTTCAGCGCGGTCATCGGATCCTGGAAGATAATGGAACATTTGTTGCCGCGAAAATCCTCCATTTCCCTTTTGCTGAACTTCAGGACATCGCGTCCCTTGTACAGAATCTGTCCGTCGACCACCTTGCCGGTGTCCGCCAGAATCTGCATGATCGAATACGCCGTGACCGACTTGCCGGAACCCGACTCCCCGACCACGCCGAGAATTTTGCCTTTTTTGAGGTTGAAAGAAACGCCGTTGACGGCCTTTACCTCTCCGGAATCTGTAAAGAAGGAGGTGTGGAGATTCTTAACCTCGAGAATATTTCCCTCCTCGTTCTCCCTCACTTTCTCCCGGACCTTTTCTTCTGTTGCTGCATCCATAGCTGCCATTTTTATACCCTTTCCAAAGTTATCAGCTCTCAGCGTCAGCCCTTGAGTTTCGGATCAAACGCATCGCGGAGCGCGTCGCCCAGCAGGTTGAACGCAAGGCAGATCAGAATGATCGCGACCGCAGGGAATACCAGCTTCCACGGATAGGACTGCATACCGGAACGCGCGGTATTGGCCAGAGAGCCGAGGGACGGCATCGGAAGGGCAACACCAAGTCCGATGAAGGACAGATAAGATTCTGTGAAAATCGCTGTCGGAATTTCCTGTGCGGTGCAGATGATGATGACGGACAGGCAGTTCGGCAGAATGTGTTTGCGGATGATCCGGCCGCCCGAGGCGCCCATGGATTTTGCCGCGAGCACGTACTCATTTTCCTTGATGGTCAGGATCTGTCCGCGCACGAGACGCGCCATGCCGACCCAGTACAGAAGGCCGAACACAATCAGCATCGAGACCATGTTCGTGCCGAGCTTTCCGACGACAGGAACCTTGGAGAAATCCAGCGTCTCCTTGAATACGACCGAGAGCAGAATGATGATCAGAAGATCCGGCAGCGAGTAGATGATATCGACGATCCGCATCATGACCAGATCGACCTTGCCGCCGCAGTAGCCGGAGATGGCTCCGTAGATCGTACCGATGACAAGCACCATCAGGCTGGCGAACACGCCGACCAGGAAGGACACTCTCATGCCGTAGACCACGCGGATGAAGTAATCGCGGCACAGCTCATCCGTTCCCATGATGTGCGGGAAGATTCTCACGTTGTACTTTTCCATGTAGGCCTTTTCCAGCTTGGAGTACTGGAACGGCGCCATGCTGGCGGCGGACTTGTCACGCACACCCTCGACCGTAATGACCTCCGAGTAGCTGTACGGAACAACGATCGGCGCGACAATCATGACCACGATCAGGATGATCAGAATCCAGAACGCGAACACTGCCAGCGGATTGCGCTTCAGTCTCTTCATGCCATCGCGGAAAAAGGTCGTGGACTCCGCCATGACATCCGCCTGCCGCTTCTCTTCATCCGTCGCCTTCTCGAACTTTTCCGGATTCAGCTGCAGGCTCCACATTCTCTTCTTCGGTGCCGGAATATCGTAATTTTGTGCCATGTTATCCTCTTGCCGCCCTGCCCGCGGATCAATTTCATGCGGTCCGGGCTGTATTATTGTATTGCTGTATTTTGGGTGATTCTATCGTTGTCGATCGCTATCGATTCTTCCTGTTTCGCATCATCCACGTCCCGGCTGATATTTTTCATGCCCTCACACGCCTCATATAGAAGGACGGAAGGCCACCGGAACGCAATTGATCCAATATCAGTTGAGCTGGATCCTCGGATCCACCAGCTTATAAACAATATCACTGATGAGATTGGCCAGAATCATGATGAAAGCCAGGAAGATCGTCGTTCCCATGATCATCGGATAGTCACGCGCGGTGATGGAATCCACGAACTTGGAACCGAGACCGCCGATGGTGAAGATCTTCTCGACGACAAGGGAACC
>ONOC01000035.1 GCA_900319355.1 uncultured Eubacteriales bacterium
GGTAGAAGTTAATTTTGAAGGGAGCTGCGGCCGCATAAGGCCGGAAAATATATGATTGATAAGGGACTGAGTTTCACTGCACTGTCACTGGCGGCGGTTCTCTGGCTGGCCGGCTGCGGTTCAGTGGCGTCATCCGGAGATACCGAATCGCTTTCGGAACGCTCGGAATCCTATCTCTATGATGGGACCGGGTCTGTTTCTGAGGAGCCGATTCCGGCTGATATGGCATATCCTTATAACAGCAGTGCTTTTGTACTGAATGATGTCGGTGACATGACCTACACGGATACGGCCTCCTATACGTACCGGGACGGTATTGATGTGTCCTCCTACTGCGGTGATATCGACTGGAATGCGGTCAGAAATGCCGGTTATGAGTTTGTGTTCATCAGGATCGGATACCGGGGTTATGAGAGCGGTCAGATCTGTGAGGATGAAAAATTCGAGGAATACTACAGCGGAGCCGTGACCGCGGGCCTCGATGTGGGTGTTTATTTCTTCTCCCAGGCAGTGGATGAAAGCGAGGCCGCAGAAGAGGCGGATTTTGTCAGAGATACGCTGAACGGCAGAGCGCTTCAGCTGCCGGCGGCGATTGACATTGAGCAGGCTGATGATGAGAATGTCCGGACGGACGGCATGTCCGGTGATGAATTTACGGCCAATGTACTGGCCTACAGCAGCGCGATCCGGAAAGCCGGATATGAATCGCTTGTTTACACCAACCTGTACGGTCAGACCTTTATGCTGAATATGCATAAGCTGGATGGGATTCCGATCTGGTTTTCCGGTTTTGACGCGGTGCCGAATACAGAGTATACGTTTGATTACTGGCAGTACAGCAGTACCGGTACGGTGGACGGGATCATCGGTAATGCGGATCTGGATATCCAGATGATCCCCGCGGGGGAGAATACATCTGATAACAGTGATACGTCCATGGTCCCGGTAGAGGATGCCTCCGAGGAGCAGACGCTGGTGGGACAGTAATCCCGCGGGTATCACGGGATGCCGGGCCGCTGTCAGGATTTTTCTTCCTGAAGTGCCTCGGTGAGCGCCCGGGAGAGCTGGTCCGGGCATGAGGTGTTCCTGAATCCGCAGGTTGTCCCTTTCAGGATGCCGGCAACCTCTGCCGCCGGTTTCCCTTCAATGAGACGGCTGATGCCCTTCAGGTTTCCGTTGCAGCCTCCGACAAAATGTACGTTGGAGACAATGCCGTCACTGAGGTCAAAATCAATCTGCTGTGAGCAGGTTCCTCTTGTGCGATAGGTATGATGCATGGTGATGCTCCTTTCTGATGACCCTTCTTATGCTCTATTCATTTGCTGTATTCATTTCCTGTTTTTCTTTTCTCTCAGCCATTCAGAAATGCTGAAATTCCTCCGGCTGTCATGCCGGTTTCACAATGATTCTGTCATGTCCGGCAGATCCGTGACCTGCCGCAGTACGGCGTCGGGGTGGTCGACGGTACCGAATCCGTAGGAAGCCCAGATGAATCCGATATGTCCGCCGGTTCCGAGTGCGCTGTCCGCCTGACGGGCCGCGTCACAGTCCGCCTGGATGTCGCCGATATAAAAGGCGTGCTTCAGATGATGGCGTTCAGCCATGATCCGTGTGTTGTCAGCCTTCAGCAGCGAGGTGTCCCCGGGGCAGAGATGATCTTCAAAGTACGGGCCGAGACCGGTGACGTCAAAAAAAGTCTCGATATATCCGGCCTGACAGTTGCTGACAACAAAGCTGGGGATTCCTTTTTTCTTCAGCTTCTTCAGGACGTCTTCGAGCCCTTCAAAAGGACGGGGACGTTTTTCGGACAGTGTCCGGTTTTCGATGTCAAACCAGAGAGGCAGAAGGCGGTTCCGCTCCTCAGCCGGGGTATCAGGATACAGATCATTCAGAATCACATCCAGCGGTCTGCCGAATTCTCTTCTGAGATCGTCGGCGGTGACATGTTCACCTGAACCGCCGCCTGCCGGATGATGCAGTTTCAGGAGCGGCCTGCCGGATCCGGCCAGCCTGCTGTTTTCACCTGCCATGACCTGGTCCCAGGCTTCTGCGACAGCCGGTGTGCAGTCCCAGAGTGTGCCGTCCACATCCCAGATGATGCCATCTGTTTTCAGTCTGTTCTTCAATCGGATATCCTTTCTGCCGTGTGTGGCACGCGAAGCGCGCGTGTCAGTCTGATGAGCACACGAATGCCTGTCCGCGTGCGCGTTCATTGTAGCAGTTTCAGCTGTCGTCTTCCACAAAATTTTTACAAATAACCCTGAAAAAGAGATATACTGTACAGGCAGTGGAGCACGCAGGGCGTGTGTTAAAGATTATTTTCTCATCTTTCCGGCAGAGGCCGGATCTATCGGAGAAATCTGGAAATATGATCTATAACCTGTATCTGAATTATGCTGCCATCGTTATCCTCGCGGTTCTTCTGGCGGCCATGACCACAAATGACAGAGCGCTTACGTTTTCCGGCAGGGCATTCAGGAGAACACTCTGGCTGACCATGGCTTTCTGCGTGACAGATTTTCTTGCATCTGTCTGCGAAACTGCTCACGGCAGGCTGGGCGGCGCAGCTGTTCTTGTGGCGCTGGATTCTCTTTATTTTTTTCTGCTGGTTCTGATCGGCGCCGGTTTCTCATTCTATGTGCTTTCGCTTGCCGGGGCTGATGTCACAAAGAAAGAATATCGTCTGACGCTTATGCTTCCCGTCCTGTCCGAAGCAGTGGTGCTTATCATCAATGTATTCGTTCCCCTGATGTTCCGGATCCGTCCCGGAACACTGAGGTATTCCCGCGGGCCGCTTCTTTTTATCTCCTATATTACTGTATTCTGGTACATACTGCTGGGCCTGTTTATTGTCTTCCGGTTCAGACAGAAGCTGACTTTCCGCTGTAAGACAGTGCTTTCCGCCGTTCTGATACTGCAGGTGGGCGGATTTCTGATTCAGCAGGTCCATCCCTATTTTCTGGCGACGGACTGCAGTCTTGCCATAGCGATGATACTGATCTATGCCTTTCTGGAGAACAGCAGTGAATTTTACAGCGAAAGTATGTCTGTGCTGAACTACAAGGCCTACCTGCATCAGATCAGGGACGAACTCGAGCTGAAAAAATCTTTCCTGACGATTTTTATACGCGTCGGGTCGGCGTATTCGGATACGAAAATTTCCGGCAGTCTCCGTCTTCAGCTGATAAAGCGCACCATTGAATATTACAGAACCTTCGGCAGTGAGCTGACGGCCTATCTCTGGAATGACCGTACCATTGCGCTCGATATGCGCAGGCCGGACCCGCAGCGGGCAATGGAGATCATGGAAGAAATTGAAAAAAGATTTCATGAGCCGTGGCAATATGGCGAATACAGTTTTTATACCAATGCGACGGAATGGGCTTTCGGATGTCCGTTCAATGTCAGCGGAGTGAATGACCTCTGCCGCCGCATGCAGCTGCTGGAGTATGCCGGCATCGGTCAGCACAAGGGAATCATATCCATGAGTGAATTTGATTTTACCTCGGTCGAGCGGAGTTTTTCCATTTCTGCCGGACTCAGGGATAAAATCAGCGACGGAAGTCTCGAGGTCCGGTATCAGCCGGTCTGGAACAGGGACAGCGGATCCTTCGATATCGTCAGGGCGAAGATTTTTATCAGGGAGAAGGACGGCACAGTGCGTGCGCTCAGAGATATGATTCTGAGAGGACTGTCCGGCGCTGTTTCAGGGGAAATGGACGAGTATGAGCTGACGTGTGCCTGCCGTGACATGCACCGTGTTTTTCAGAACTGCGGGATTCGGAAGATTTCTGTCCGGCTGTCGGACGCCGAACTGGAAAGACCGGATTTCAGCAGCAGGATGCTGTCTGTTCTGGCGCAGGAAGGAACAGAGCCTGAGCAGATGATCATCAGAGTTTCCGATGCCGACATGAGCCGGCTGGACGAGCCGGGAAGACAGAGGGTCGACTGGCTTTCGGACCGGGGATTTACGGTGATGGTCGACAATTTCGGCTCTGATTATTCTGTGATGTCCAGGCTGATGACTTTTCATACAGCACTGGTGGCACTGGATTCCGGCATCCTCGACAACGTGGGCAGAAATCCCGGCGGGGAAAAAGGTGTGGCTTCACTTGTCAGTGGGATTCACGACCTCGGTATGAAGGTCGTTCTGAAGAATGTGAACGGGCAGACCGAGCGGTCCGTGGCGGACAGGATGAATGCTGACCTGATCTGCGGCAGAATCTATTCAGATTATCTTCCGGTTTCCGATATGGCTGCATGGCTGGAGGATGAGAGAACCGGGATACGGAAAGGAGGTCCGAAGCAGTGAGGGACTATACATTCTGGTATCCCCAGATCGGTGTGATTATCTGCCTGCTGATTTTTCTGGTGCTTTTTCTTCAGCGGGGCATCCGTACGCAGAGCACGGTGGTTTATATTCTGATGAATCTGACAGAATCAGCTCTGAATGCGGTTATGCTTCTGTTCTGGTATTTCGGTGATACAGCAGCACGCATACCGCTTCTGTATCTCTGCTCAGCACTGAATATCGCGGTCATGTGCGAATTCGCTTATTACATGAATACACTGATGTCCGTCAGCAGGATGAAGAACAGACGGCTGCGGAACGGCCTTGTCGCTGCGGGGGCGGGACTGATCTTTTTCGAAATGATCTGCCGGATTCCGCTGGCCGGAGACGGGACGGATATCGTGCTGGACGGCGGGTACGGAATCGTGATGTGGAGCATGTCGTCGATGGTTTTTATCATCCTGACGATTGTCACGGGAGGGCTTTCAGCGCCGTATCTGACGGGCAGGATGAAGCAGCAGCTCTGTCTGACCTTTGTGTTCTGCGTGGCTGCCGTCATGACAACGATCATCAGCGGAACCGATGTCCAGTTTGCTTTTCTGATGACGATGACCACTCTTTTTCTGCTGATGACGCTTCAGACACAGACGTCCTTTATCGAACCGGAGACAAGACTGCCGAATTATCATGAATTCATCAGAGAGTTTGCCATCTGTGTCCGGGAGGAAAAGACGGTGTCGGTCGTGCTGATCAGAATCCGTGATATTCTGTCAGCACAGTACAACGGCGTGCTTACCGAGCAGGCGGCGCGGGATTTTACCTCGGCACTGCGACGGCTGTCTGCGGGCCGGCTGTTCAGACTGCGGAATCACCTGTTCGCCGTGGCGATCCCTGAACAGCAGGGGGAAAATCCCGGACAGTTTATACGGCAGCTGGAGGAGACAGCGGATTCAGGCATCCCCTCCGCATCGGGATCATTCAGAGTGCTGCTGATGACCTGCATGATCGAGATCCCGGCGGATGTCTGGCGGCCGGATGACATGAACCTGCTTCTGGATAAATTCATGGATTATGATCCGGAAGGAAGCAGGGAATGCATTGCTGTAACGGATCTCAACCTTCCGGGAGAGCGCGAGATTCAGTCAAAGGAGAGAGCGGTGCTCCGGGCGCTGAATGAAAATCGGATGGAACTCTGGTTTCAGCCGATCCTTAATACGAAAACCGGCAGATTCGATTCGGCGGAAGGGCTGATCAGGATGCGCGGCGAGGACGGAAAAATCATCATGCCCGGCCGCTTCATTCCGGCGGCGGAGGCCAGCGGATCCATCGTGCGCATTGATTCTTTTGTGCGTGAAGCGGCCTGCAGCTTTCTGGCATCGGAGGACAGAAAGAGGCTTGGCGTGCGCTACGTGGAAATCAATCTGTCTGCAGAGGGAACGATGCAGGAAAATCTCAGCAGCCTCATCTCGGATGTGCTTGAGCGGTATCACGTGGAAAGAAGCGCGCTGAATCTGGAGATTACTGAATCCGCCGGAGCCGACATCAGAGCCTCCATGCTCAGAAATATCCGCATTCTTCATGAGCAGGGAACGCCGCTTTCACTGGATGATTTTGGCACAGGGTATTCGGGACTGGCAAGGATGATGACGATTCCGTTCAGCTTCGTGAAGATGGACCGGTCGCTTCTGCTCACAGCCATGGAGAGCAGTGACGGAAGAAAGACATTTCTTCATATGGCCGACATGCTTCACCATCTCGGGTTCGAGATCGTATGCGAGGGGGTGGAAACAGAGGAACAGAAAGAACTGGTTATGGCCGCCGGTATTGAGCACATTCAGGGATTCATGTATTCAAAGCCTCTCTGCAGGGAGGATTACATCCGTTTCCTGGAGGAGCACAGTGCCTGAGAACCGGGGCGGTTTTCTGATTCACATTTTCATCACAAATAATCGTTACACTTAGATATTAAGTATCGTCAGAAGCAGAAAATCATATCAGAAGCAACGGAGAATGACGGGATGAAGGAATGGAACGAGAACGGTGGTGCAGCCGGTTCCGCCGATGAACAGAAAAGCAGCAGAGAAGAGGATGAAAGGACCGATGATGTGTCGGGCGGCCGGCAGAATCAGCAGACCGCAGAGAGTCAGCAGACCGCAGAGAGTCGGCAGACCGCAGAGCATCAGCAGACCGCACAGCATCAGGACACGGCTCAGGATCACGCAACGACATATCACTGGGTCAATCCGAAACTGAGAGGGACAGGGCGGGATGTCTCCCCGGACAGCCCCTGGAACAGCAGCAGCGGAGATAATTACTGGCATTACACGGAGAATGAAAGCGGGACAGACGGCGGAAACCGCAGCACAGACAGCCGGAACAGCGGCAGAAGTGACGGATACAGCGGAGGCTCGCCGTATGGCGGCAGTTATTCCGGGAGCGGATACGGACAGTACGGCGGTCCGCAGGGAACGGGCAATGGTACCGGATACAGCAGAAAGCCGGAGAGAGGACACAGACGCGACAGCAGAAAGAAGCGCGGCGGCACGGGCAGAGGCAGAAAAGTACTGAATGTGATCGGGACGGCACTGGTTTTCGGCGCGGTGGCCGGTCTGGTGATGTACGGTGTGTATGCTCTGGCGAATACGATTCGCCCTGTCGGTGCTGCCGCTGAAGCGGAAAAACCGGAAAGCAGCAGTGTGGTATCTTCTTCGGCGGACAATACTGTTTTCGGAAGCAGTGCGGAGGCGGAAGGCCCCGTGGCGTCCGCCGGCAGCAGCGATACGGGTGAAAACATGAGTGTCGCTGAGGTAGCGAAGAACTGCATGCCGTCTCTTGTGACGATCGGAACCATTTCCGTAGAGGAAATGCAGAGCTTTTTCGGAGGCACGCAGCAGTATAAGGTCCAGGGCGCCGGCACCGGTGTCATTATCGGAGAAAATGATACGGAGCTGCTGATTGCCACGAACAATCATGTGGTTTCCGGTGCGGAGCAGGTGACGGTCGGCTTTATTGATGAATCCGCGATCTCGGCAACGGTAAAGGGAACGGATGCATCGAACGATCTGGCCGTTGTATCCGTGAATCTGGACGACATCCCGGATTCGACGAAAGACCAGATCAGCATCATTGCCATAGGAAACTCAGACGATCTGGTTCTGGGACAGCAGGTGGTCGCGATCGGCAATGCCCTGGGATACGGGCAGTCCGTGACGAGCGGCTATATCAGCGCACTCAACCGCTCGCTGACGCTGTCAGACGGAACGAATACGTTCACCTCTTCGAATCTCATTCAGACGGATGCCGCCATCAACTCGGGCAATTCCGGCGGAGCGCTTCTGAATCTCAGAGGCGAACTGATCGGTATCAATGAGGCAAAGAGCGGTTCAACCAGTACAGGTGCTTCGGTAGATAACGTGGGATATGCCATTCCCATGGAGAAGGCACAGCCGATTCTGAACGATCTCATGAACCAGAAGACAAGAACACTGGTCGATGAGGAAAACCGGGGCTATCTGGGCGCTTCATTTGCCGATGTAACTTCGGAATATGCAAAATTTTATCAGATGCCGGAAGGTGTGTGCGTGACGTCGGTCATCCCCGGCGGACCTGCGGAAAAAGCGGGACTGAGACAGGGCGATGTCATCACGGCGCTGGACGGCATGAATATCATGACCTATGATGCCATGTCGGAGCGGCTGGATTATTATTCGGCCGGAGAACAGGTTGAAGTCACGTACAGCAGAGCGGTAAGCGGCAGATACGAAGAACAGAAAACAACAGTAACGCTCACAACCAGAAGTGAGATTGATAAACTGAAGCGTTAACCGGAAAGGCAGCGGAGGAAAATGTGATGGAAGATGACCTGACGACAGAAAATAACAGTGAAACTGAAAAAAAGGCGGACGGTTCCGCCGCAGATTCTTCCGCGGCTGAAGGGGATCAGAAGGAGCATCGGGAGCGTTACTGCTCTCTGTGCCACAGGCCTGAAAGTGTGGCGGGAAAGCTGATGGAGATTCCCTATCTCGGAAGAAACATGCTGATCTGCGAGGACTGCATGCAGAAGGGACTGGATACCGTCCGGAATACAAATATCAGCGATATCCTTCAGAATCTCGGCAGCACGCCGGGAGGCTTCAATCTGTACGGTTTTACGCCGGTGGATTTTCACGGAACACAGGAGCAGAGAGAAGACGGAAAGAAAAAGGATAAGCCGGAGAAAAAGAAACTGACGCTGAAGGATATTCCCGAGCCGCATATCATCAAACAGAAGCTTGATGAATATGTCATCGGACAGGAACATGCCAAGAAGGTCATTTCTGTCGGTGTGTACAATCATTATAAGAGAATTCTGGCCGGCCCGGATCAGAGTGACGGGGTGGAGATCCAGAAGTCCAACATGCTGATGATCGGACCGACCGGTTCCGGCAAGAGCTATCTCGTCCAGACACTGGCGAGACTCCTCGACGTGCCGCTGGCGATGACGGATGCGACAAGTCTCACGGAGGCAGGTTACATCGGTGACGATATCGAGAGCGTGGTTTCCAAGCTGCTGGCGGCATCCGATAACGATGTGGCACGCTGCGAGACAGGCATTATTTTTATCGATGAGATTGATAAGATCAACAAAAAGAAGAACACGAACCAGAGAGACGTCAGCGGCGAGGCGGTGCAGCAGGGGCTGCTGAAACTGCTGGAGGGAAGCCGTGTGGAAGTGCCGGTGGGCGCGACAAGCAAGAATGCCATGGTGCCTCTGCAGACGGTGGATACAACCAATATTCTGTTTATCTGTGCCGGAGCCTTTCCGGACCTTGAGGATATCATCAGAGAACGCCTCTCGAAGACAAGCTCGATGGGCTTCCAGGCGCAGCTGAAGGACGAGTATAAGGATGACAGAAACATTCTGCAGAAGGTAACCAACGAGGATCTCAGAGAATTCGGCATGATCCCTGAGTTTCTCGGCAGGCTTCCGGTCGTGTTCGCGCTGGATGCCCTGGATGAGGACATGCTGGTAAAAATCCTGAAGGAGCCGAAGAACGCGATCATCAGACAGTATCAGAAGCTTCTGGCCATGGATCACGTGAAGCTGAGCTTCGAGGACGATGCGCTTCACGCCATTGCGGCGAAGGCGCTGAAAAAGGATACCGGTGCCAGAGCCCTCCGTGCGATTATTGAGGATCTCATGCTGGATATCATGTATGAGACACCGAAGGATCCGAACATCACGGAAGTGATTATCACGAAGGACTATGTGGAACATAAAGGCGCGCCGAAGATCGTGTTCGGCGGGGAGGAACTCCGTTTACCTTGATTTGAAGGACGGAAACAACTATAATATTTCTGTTTCCTGTGCAGAAGGGAAAACAGAATAAGAAGTCCCGGAATGAAGGGGGAAGAGGAGGATCATATGGCGGACGGTGATAAAAAGAAAAAAGGCTTTATGGCTGAATTCAGAGAATTTATCTCTCGCGGCAACGTGATGGACCTGGCTGTCGGCATGATCATCGGCAGCGCGTTCACGGCAATCGTGAATTCACTTGTCAATGATGTTGTCATGCCGCTGATTTCACTTCTGATCGGAGGCATCAGCTTCCAGCAGTGGAATATCACCATGGGTTCCGGCAAGGATGCGCCGGTTCTCGGTCTGGGAAATTTCATCGCGGCGGTGATCGATTTTCTTCTGATTGCACTCGTCATCTTTATCATTGTGAAGGCCATCAATGATCTTCACGAAGTGGCCGAGGAGAAGAAGGGCGTAAAAGAAGGGCCTGCGGCTCCGACAACGAAGATCTGTCCGTACTGCAGGAGCGAGATCCCGGTCGATGCAACGCGGTGCCCGCACTGCACATCCCAGCTTGAAAAGGATGCCTGAATAAGGAAGTCCTTAAGCGGCGGTCTGCTGACAGACCGCCGTTCATTAACTCCGGACGAAAGGCCGGAAGAAAGAAGGAAGAATGAATGAAGAATAAACTGATCAGTCTGCTTGCCTGTGCGGCACTGGCGGGCGGAATGCTTGCCGGCTGCGGCAGTACACAGGACACAGCTTCTGTTTCCGTAAAGAAGGCTCCGACAGAAGCCCCGGAAACGACAGCTGCGGCTACGGATACACCGACGCCGGAACCGACAGAGGAAGCCATCTCCGCTGTTTCTGTTTCCGGTGATACGGGACTCGGCGAAGGCCAGATGTACAGTTACCTTACGGGAGAGCCGATTGATCAGACGACAGGAAGCTATCGTCCGTTTGCCATCATGATCAATAATCTGGATGCGGCGCTTCCTCAGTCCAATGTCAGCAATGCGGATCTGCTTTATGAGGCGGAGGTGGAAGGCTCGATCACGAGACTGATGGCCGTCTTCCAGGATCCGTCCGCCTTTGAGAAGATCGGACCGGTCCGCAGTGCCCGCCATTATTATATTTATATGTCGGATGACAGCGATGCGATCTATACGCACTGGGGCTGGAGCCCGCAGGCACAGTCGCTGATCGAGAACCAGGGTCTGGAGCATCTCAACGGCATGTCGGACGGATCCGGTACATTTTTCCGCTCCAGTGACCGTGTGGCACCGCATAATGCGTATGTCAACGGCGCGATGCTGAGAAGCCTGGCGGAATCCATGGGTTACAGCACGACACACAGCGCGGATTATCAGCCGAACCTTAAGTTTAATACAGCAGATACACCTCTTGGCGACGGCGAGGACGCGCAGGTGATCCGTATCGGATTTTCCTATGACAATCCGGTGTTTGAGTATCACAGCGATGACGGGCTGTATTACCGTTCCGAGTACGGCGCACCTCATATGGATCAGGAAACCGGCACGCAGCTCTGCTTTAAGAATGTGATTATTCAGCAGGTATCCAAGCGGATCCTGGAAGACGGCGAGCATCTGGAACTCGGCATGTTCGGCGTGGCAGACGGCACCGGATATTATGCGACGGACGGCAAGATCATTCCGATCACCTGGGCAAAGAGCTCACAGGATGACCAGACGCATTACTATACCGAGGATGGCCAGGAACTGAAGCTGAACCCCGGAAAGACCATGTTTGAGGTGATCAGCAGCGAATATACCAATACCTGGGGCGCTGAATAAGCAGGAATGTCACAGGTGACAGCAGGGATATGACAGAGAATAAGGGGCTGACACAGCCGGGCGGATGCACGGCGTGCAGCTCCTTTTGTCTGCCGTCGTTCAGACGAAAGGAGAATCAGAAGTGAAGGCAATCGTTCTTGCAGATAAAAACTGGGCCATCGGTAATCAGAACCATCTGCTGATCAGCATTCCGGCCGACATGAAGCGGTTTCAGCAGCAGACAGAGGGCGGCATCGTCGTACTGGGACATCATACGCAGGAGAGCCTTCCGGGCGGGGAGCCGCTCCGCGGGAGGACGAATATTGTACTTTCAGGAATGCCGGACCTGGTTATTCCCGGCGCGGAAGTCGTACACAGCCGGGATGAACTGTTCAGGCGTCTGAGAGGAGAGGATTCCGACAAAATTTACGTCGCAGGAGGCGGAAAAATCTACGAGCTTCTTCTGCCTTATTGTGATACGGTATACGTAACGCGCGTCGATTTTGCCTACACAGCCGATGTGTGGTTTCCGAATCTCGACTATATGCCTGAATGGGAACTTGCGGAGGAAAGCGAGGAGCAGACATATTTCGACGCCATTTATACGTTCTGCACCTACAGAAAGAAATATCACACGGAACTGCCGGAGGGCTGACGGATGAAAACCAGAAAAGTAAGAATAGGCGACAGAGTGATCGGCGGCGGAGAACCGATCCTTGTGCAGTCGATGACGAATACGAAGACAGAGGATGTGCAGGCGACAGTGGCACAGATTCATGCGCTGGAAAAGGCAGGCTGCGAGATCGTGCGCTGTACGGTCCCGACGCCGGAGGCCGCAAAGGCGCTGAAGGAGATTAAGAAGCAGATCTCGATCCCGCTGGTGGCCGATATTCATTTTGATTACAGACTTGCCATTGCGGCTATCAAAAACGGAGCGGACAAGGTTCGCATCAATCCGGGCAACATCGGCGGCACTGCACGCGTCCGGGCCGTGGTGGACTGCGCAAGGGAGCGGGGTATCCCGATCCGTGTCGGCGTCAACAGCGGATCGCTCGAGAAGGAGTTTCTGGAGAAATATGACGGTGTGACGGCGGAGGGACTGGTAGAGAGTGCGCTCCGGCAGGCAGCGGTCATCGAGGACATGGGATATGACAATCTCGTGATCAGCATCAAATCTTCGGATGTCATGATGTGTGTGAAGGCGCATGAACTGATCGCGGACAGAACGGATCATCCGCTTCACGTCGGTATCACGGAAGCGGGAACGCTTCGCCGCGGAACGATTAAATCAGCGATCGGTCTCGGCATCATTCTCCACGAGGGCATAGGAGATACCATCCGTGTCTCGCTCACCGGAGATCCGGTCGAGGAGGTCAGAACAGGCCGCTATATTCTGAAGGAACTGGGACTTCGCTCATTCGGCGGCGTGGAAGTGGTTTCCTGCCCTACCTGCGGCCGCACGGATATCGACCTGATCGGCCTTGCGGAACAGGTCGAAAATCTGGTTGCGGATTATCCGCTGGATATCAGGGTCGCGGTCATGGGATGCGTGGTCAACGGACCCGGAGAGGCAAGAGAGGCAGATCTCGGCATCGCCGGCGGCAAAGGAGAAGGACTTCTGATCCGCAGAGGACAGATCATCCGGAAGGTACCGGAGGCGGAGCTGCTTGACGCACTGAAAAAAGAGCTGGACAGCTGGCCGGCTGACGGAGAAAACTGACGCGGACTGCCGGAAGGCGCCGGCGGACTGAAAAAGCATCGGAGGCATTATGGCGGATCATACATCCGGAGAAAAGAATATAGAAGAAGTATTTCCCAATCTCGAACTGGACGAAGAGATGGAGGATAATCTTCACATGGCCCGCGTCAGCCATATCGCGCTGCGCAGGAGGGAAGGCACCCTGGTTGTCGATCTGGACAGCCCCTGCTGTATTCCGAAGAAGTATATTTACGCACTGGAAAAATCCATCCGCACACAGCTCTTTTCGGGCAGCGGACTGGAAGTCCGCGTGCGCGAGCATTTCCGGCTTTCCTCCGCCTATACGCCGGAAAATGTGATAAAAACCTATCAGTCCAGCATGAAGCTTGAACTGAAGCACCGGGATATGCTGCTGTGCTATCTGTTCGGGACGGCGCATTTTTCCTATCCCGACAGCAGAACGATCCGCATAGAGATCGAAGACACCATGCTCGGAAAAGAGCGCGGCAGGGAACTCGTCGCCTATGTACAGGAGATCATAAAGGTACGCTGCGGCATGGAAGCCGAAGTGGAAACCGGATATTATAAGGCGCCGCCGGCGAAGCATATCGAGCGCGGCGAACGGCAGATGAGGGAGGCGGCCAGAAGAATCTACGAGAATTCGAAACTGGGGCAGACCGCACTGTCGGGCGCGCACGGGGACGGAGAAACTGCGGCAGAGACTTCGGGTTCCGCAGCCGCTTCCTCTGCCGGTACGCCCGGGTACGGCGGCAGTTCCTCCGGATACGGAAACGGCCGGTCGGGCGAACATGCCGGCGCCGCCTTCGGCCGCGGAGGAAAGAGCGCCTGGCGGAACGGAAGAAAACGCGGACGCGGCAGCTTTGATCCGTTTAACGGCGGAATCAAGGCAGGCAGCGATCCGGACCTGCTGTACGGCACGGATTTTGAGGGCGACAGTATTCCGATCGAGTCCATCGATGAGACAACGGGAGACTGCATCATCCGCGGTCAGATCTGCGCCGTTGACGAGAAAGACACAAAGAGCGGGAAGGCGCTGTTTATTTTTGCCGTCACCGATTTCACCGACACCATCAAAGCGAAGATTTTCACACCCGGAGAGCACAAAGCCGAGATGGAAAAAGTGCTCGGCAGGGGTTCATTTATCCGGCTTCACGGCCGGGTGATGCTGGATGACTGGGAACATGAGCTTACGGTGTCCAAGGTGTATGGCATCCGCAAAGCGATGGATTTCCGGGAGAAGCGGTATGACAACTCGGAAGTGAAGCGGGTGGAGCTGCACTGCCACACGAAGATGAGCGATATGGACGGCATCACGGATGCGGCAACCCTTGTCAGACGTGCGCATTCGTGGGGATGGAAGGCGCTGGCCATCACGGATCACGGCGTGGTGCAGGCGTTCCCTGAAGCAAATCACGCGATCGAGGACATTGACGCCGCATGGCAGGACAGATACAGATCGGAACATCCGGACGCGACAAAGGATGAGATCAGAAAGCAGCATGATCCGTTCAAGGTCATTTACGGCATGGAAGCCTATATCGTGGATGATCTGAAAGGCGTTGCTGTAGACAGCAGAGGACAGAGCCTCGACGACAGCTACGTGGTATTTGATATTGAGACGACGGGACTTTCCAATGTCACCTGCAGGATCATTGAGATCGGAGCGGTCCGCGTGGAAAAGGGAGAGATCGTCTCCCGCTTTTCCGAATTTGTCAATCCGGGGGAGCCGATTCCGTTCCGTATCACGGAACTGACGAGCATCACCGATGAAATGGTTGCGGACGCGCCGCCGATCGAGGAGATTCTTCCGAAATTCCGTGCGTTCTGCGGTGACGCGAACCTTGTGGCGCACAACGCCGATTTCGATACGGGCTTTATCAGGGCGGAATGCCGCAGACTCGGCATCGACTGGAAATTTACCTATGTGGATACCATCGGCATGGCACAGCTCCTTCTTCCGCAGCTGTCCCGTTTCCGTCTGGATACCGTCGCGAAGGCGGCGGGCGTGCCGCTCGGCCATCATCACAGGGCGGTAGACGATGCGGAGTGCACGGCGCTGATTTTTGTCCGGTTTGTGGCCATGCTGAAGGAAAAAGGCATCACGGACCTGGATACACTCAATCATGAGGCGTGCGTCGACAGAAACTGGATCAGAAAGGCACCCTCGTACCATGCGATCATTCTGGCGAAGAACGAGGCGGGCCGTGTCAACCTGTACCGCTGTGTGTCGGAATCCCACCTGAAGTATGTGAGCCGCGGCATCCCGAAGCTTCCGAAGAGCTTCATCCAGGCGCACCGGGAGGGGCTGATCCTCGGCAGTGCCTGCGTGGCCGGCGAGCTGTATCAGGCCCTTCTCCGCGGGGAGCCCGAGGAAAAAATCGCCCGGATCGTTGATTTTTACGACTATCTGGAGATCCAGCCTCTCGGGAACAATGCGTTCCTTATTCAGGATGAAAAAAATCCCGCCGTCAGTTCCGAGGAGGATCTGAAGGAGATGAACCGTAAGATTGTCCGGCTCGGCGAGCAGTTCGAGAAGCCGGTCGTGGCGACCTGCGACGTTCATTTCATTGATCCAGAGGACGAGATCTACCGCAGGATCATCATGGCGGGCAAGAAGTTTGACGATGCGGACCAGCAGGCGCCGCTGTACTTAAGAACAACGGAGGAGATGCTCGGCGAGTTCTCATATCTCGGCGAGGACAAGGCCAGTGAGGTCGTGATTGAAAATCCTTCAAAGATCGCAGATCAGGTGGAGAGGATGTCCCCGATCTATCCGAAGAAGTGTCCGCCTGTCATTCCTCATTCCGACGAGATGCTTCGGACGATCTGCTACCGCCGGGCGCACGAGATTTACGGACCGGATCTGCCTGAAGTGGTGTCGGAGCGGCTCGAAAGAGAGCTGACGTCCATTATCTCCAACGGCTATGCCGTGATGTACATCATCGCGCAGAAGCTCGTGTGGAAGTGCAACGAGGACGGGTATCTCGTGGGCTCCAGAGGCTCGGTAGGCAGCTCCTTTGTCGCGACAATGGCGCAGATCACCGAGGTGAATCCGCTGCCGCCGCATTATCTGTGCAGTCATGACTACCACTGCGAGTTTGATACGCCCGATGTGGCGAAATACCGCAAAATGGGCTATTCCGGGTGCGATATGCCGGATAAGAAATGCCCTGTCTGCGGCAGACCGATGCAGAAACTCGGTTTCAACATCCCGTTTGAGACCTTCCTCGGCTTTGCGGGCAACAAGGAGCCGGATATCGACCTGAACTTCTCCGGCGAATACCAGACGAAGGCACACGCCTACACGGCCGTGATCTTCGGCGACGGGCAGACCTTCAAGGCAGGAACCATCGGCACACTCGCCGACAAGACGGCATACGGCTTCGTGAAGAATTATTTTGAAGATCACGGGATGACAAAGAGAAGCTGTGAGATTGACAGAATCGTGCAGGGCTGCACGGGCATCCGCCGGACGACGGGTCAGCATCCGGGAGGCATCATTGTTCTGCCCCAGGGGATGGATATCAATCTGTTCACTCCGGTGCAGCATCCCGCCGACGATCCGGATTCGGACATCATCAGCACACACTTTGATTATCACTCGATCGATACGAACCTTCTGAAACTTGATATTCTGGGACACGATGATCCGACCATGATCAAGATGCTGGAGGACCTGACCGGAAAAAAGGCAACAGAGGTTCCTCTCGATGAGCCGAAGGTCATGAGCCTTTTTCAGAACCTGTCGGCGCTCGGCATTACGCCGGAACAGGTTCACGGTGTGAAGCTCGGCACGCTCGGCATTCCCGAGTTCGGCACGCGTTTTGCCATGCAGATGCTTCTGGATACGAAACCGCAGAACTTCACCGACCTCTGCCGCATCTCCGGTCTGTCACACGGCACCGATGTGTACACGGGCAACGCCGAGACGCTGATCAAAACCGGCACCTGTACGCTGGGCACGGCCATCTGCTGCCGCGATGATATCATGGTCTACCTGATCAACCAGGGCATGGACAAGGAGGAGAGCTTCACCATCATGGAGCGCGTCCGCAAGGGCAAGGTCGCCAAGGGCAAGGTAAAGGAATGGCCTCAGTGGAAGCAGGACATGCGGGATCACGGCGTGCCCGAGTGGTACATGGGCTCCTGTGAAAAAATCAAGTACATGTTCCCGAAAGGGCATGCGGTGGCGTATGTCATGATGGCGTACCGCGTGGGATGGTACAAGGTGTATGAGCCGCTCGCTTATTACGCCGCCTATTTCTCCATCCGCGCCAAGGCATTTTCCTATGAGAAGATGTGCCGGGGCCGGCAGCACCTGGAAGCGGTCATGGATGATTTCAACGCGCGGAAGGACAGTCTCTCCAATATGGAGCAGGATCAGTACGGTGACATGTGCCTCGTGGAGGAAATGTATGCGAGAGGCTATGACTTCATGCCGATTGATCTGTACAGGGCGCAGGCGCACCGTTTCCAGATCATCGACGGCAGAATCATGCCGTCGCTGGATGCCATCGAGGGACTCGGCGCCGTGGCGGCCGACAGCATAGCGCTCGCGGCCAGAGACGGCAGATTCCTCTCCATGGAGGATCTCCGCAACCGCGCCAGAGTCGGCAAGTCCGTTACCGATAAGCTGAAACAGCTCGGCATCTGCGAGGGACTGCCTGAGACAAACCAGATCTCGCTGTTCGATTTTGCCGGCATGTCAGAATAAAGAGGCTGGAAGTCTCCGTGTGTGACAGGGGCCGGCAGGCAACTCACGGGTTACAGTTCAGACGTCCGCCAGAGCCGCCAGGGCCACGGAACACATGGAGACTCCCAGGCCGAGACCTCCGCAGGCGTCGGTGGTTAATGAGTCCGAGCGTAGC
>ONOC01000023.1 GCA_900319355.1 uncultured Eubacteriales bacterium
GGCCAGATGGAGAAGCAATTTAAGGACCAGGTGATGGATATCCTGGACGGTTTCCGGCAGATGCATGTGCAGCTGGACAGAACGATGGACGGCGATACGTTTATCATGCTGCTGGACCTGACGCAGCAGAACGCGGTGAGCCTTGGCAATACGATTGAGAAGGCGGTGCCGGATCCGCGGGCGATGATTCAGGATCTGCAGGACTACTGCGAGGCACTGTACCAGCTTTCGCTGAAGGCGTATGATCCGGTCAGCGGGGATTCGAGGAACATTGTACTGGATCTGGATTCTTATATTGACAGGCTTTCATCTAAAGTGAGACGGCTTCCGGACGCGGCAGCGGGCCAGGCCTGATAAGAGGAGATTTCGGGCAGGAGCGTTTCGCTCCTGCCTTTTGTTTATATAGCGGTTCTTTTCTGGAGGAGACCGATGGATGACAATCAGATTCTGAATCTGGAGCTTTTTAAGGATTACGCGACGGGTATTCTGGAGAGCCTGGACCCCGAAGGGGCGCAGGAGTATTCGCTGCTCTGGCTGGAGATGAGCGGCTATGATGTGTACCGTCAGCAGCAGGGACTGTTCCGCGGCAAGGAGATGGCGGACCGGCTGGGCGTGCTGATCGTGCAGAATTTTCCGTCGGGTCTGGTCGGGCACGCGGAGGCTGACCGGTACCTGGTGATGAATGACAATGCGGATGTGGTGCCGGTGATTGACAGGATGAATGAGGCCATCAGCCGGACCTGGCCGGAGGCGAGAGTGCAGCTGAAAGCGGGCGTCTGCGTGATCAGGGGCGGCGGCGACAACAGGCTGGGGCTTCTGACGGAGCGCGCGCAGATGGCGCTGCGCACGATCCTGAAAAATCCGGACAAGACGGTGGTTTTTTATTCGAAGAGCATGGACCGCATGATCCAGCTGCAGACCTACGTGCCGAACCATCTGAGGGAAGCGATTGCGGAGAACCATATCCATGTGCGGTATCAGCCGATCATCCGGACGATGACGAGGCGCATCTGCGGTGCTGAGGCGCTGGCCAGGTGGGAGGATCCCGAGCTCGGGGCGATCTATCCGGGAGAGTTTATTCCGATTCTGGAGCAGCGGCATATGGCGCATCTTCTGGATGCCTGTATCGTGGACCTCGTGGTGAAGGATCTGAGCGGCCAGATCAGCCGGCACAAGGGAGAGCTGTGCCCTGTTTCTGTCAACCTGTCCCGGTATGATTTTGAGGACTGTGATATTTTCCGCGTTTTTGAGGACGCGGTGGAGAAGTACGGGCTGCCGAGGACGCTGCTGCGCATCGAGGTGACGGAGGGCGCCATGGCGATCCGGCAGGATGTGCTGTTTTCGGTGCTGAGAAGGTTCCACGAGGCAGGCTACGAAGTGTGGATGGACAATTACGGTTCCGGCTATGCCTCGATGAGCGTACTGGAGTCGTTCCGTTTTGATATGGTGAAGTTTGACATCCGTCTGCTCCGTGATTTCCGCACGAAGGAGAGGCACGATGAAGTGGCCGTGATTCTTTCCTACAATGTGAATATGATCAAGGAACTGAAGATGGGGACCGTTGTGGTCGGCGTGGAGACGGAGGAGGAGTACCTCTGGCTGAAGCAGAACGGTTTTGAGATGCAGCAGGGCTATTTCTTCGGCAGGCCGCAGGACTATGCGGGCATTGTCCATTCGGAGAGCGAGGTCGAGGATTTCCGGAGCCGCGGCTATTTTTCCAGAGTCGGCGCGGTTCAGGTGGAGAACCGGACTTCGGATGCCGGTGGCATTCATTATGTGGATCCGATGGCCATTCTCGAGAAAAAGGGCGTGGATGTGCATGTGCTGGTGGTAAACCAGACGTTTTCGGATTATCTGCGCGAGATCGGCATCGGGGATGCGGCTTCGTTTGAGACGATGCTGAATTCCGCTTCCGGCGCTTTTCAGGAGCGTCTGTTTGAATTCTATGAGAACGTCATGAAGCGGGACGGCGATGTGACGCTTTCGATGATGTACGGCGGCAGTCTCGTGGAGATGCAGGGCAGGATGATCGATGTGAATCCTGTGACGAAGTCGGCGGCGATTCTGATTCATATGTCGCTGCTTCTGGCGCGCAGCCGGAGCCGCGGGTATGATTTTCAGGATTCGATGCGCTCGCTCTACAACCTGTATGACCGCATGGATCTGGTGAACCGGACGGAGCATGTGGTGGAGCGGTCGTTTATGAATGCGGCGCTGTACGGGACGGTGATCGAGGGACGCGATTACGGTGCGGCCGTGAAGCTTTTTGCAAAGGAAAATGTGCGCCGGCGCGACCAGAAGCGCTTTGAGGCGTTTCTGGATGATGCGACGATTGACGGACGGCTGCAGGCATCCGGACGCCAGGTGCTGGAGGCTGTTTTTGAGGTGAGGGACGGCGAAGGCGGCTATGCCCGTAAGGTTTTCATGGTCATGCCGATGAACCGGCGCGGCCAGAAGGTGATGCTTCTGACGATGCGTGATGATGTGCAGCCGGAACCGGAGTTCCGGATGACGGCGAAAAGCAGACGGTAAGACGCGGCGGAGGTTGCGATGTACCAGTTTACCTATACAGTGACGAACGGTGCTGAGATGCAGAAGATGATCGGCCTTGTCCGGTCGCTGCCGCAGTACCGCAATATGAAATCGGGCTTTGTGCTTCTTTTTACGTCGGACTACGGTGCCACGGAGATGAAGACGGTCATGGCGACGCTGAATGAGGCGTTTCCTGATCTGAAGATGGCGGCCGCTTCGCAGATCTGGTACGGCACAGTGAATACCCGTAAGGAACTGCGGCTTTCTTTCTGTTTCCTGGAGCGGTCGGAGGCGCAGGTGATGGAGTGCGATCTGAACGGCGCGGACGACAGGGAGACGATGGAACGTCTGACGGAGGAAGTGACGCAGATTCAGGATATCCGCTGCGTGTTTCTGTTTATGAGCGGCGCTTTTCTGCCCTTTTCGAAGTATCTGGCGGTGGCCTCGAAGGCGGTTCCGGGGGTTCCCCTGTACGGCGGCATCGCCGGTGCGGGGATGGATGACAATGCGGAGCACAGACCTTTTGTGTTCGGAAAAGAGGCGCACCGGCACGGCGCCGTGGCACTGATACTTTCGGGCCGCCATCTGTATGTGGAGGACGAGTACGGTCTCGGCGTGCGGCCGATCGGCAGGGAGCTGTCGTTTCAGAGCCGGCGGGGCAGCGGCACGGAGATCGGCGGCGACTGCGATATCCAGCTGATTGACGGGAAACCGGCCGTGGACATCTATGCCAGATATCTGAAGGTGTACCCGAACGAGCGCTTTCTTTCGAATGTCAGCGGCTTTCCTTTTCTGCTTCGCAGGGACGGGCTGCTGATCGCGAGGACGCCGCTGAAGATGACGCCGAACGGCGATCTGCACTTCGTCGGGTCGATCCGGCCGAAGGAGAAGCTGCAGTTCGGCTATTCGACGCGTGACAGCCTGCTGAAGGAGTCCTGGGAAAAAATCCAGCAGCTGCAGACGGCGGAGCCGCAGGCGGGCTTTCTCTTCGAGTGCGGCGACCGGGCGCTTTTTCTGAAGGAGAGGTACCGGGACGAGATCAGGTATTGTCAGGATATTCTGCAGGATGTGCAGTACGGACTGATGGAGGCCGGGATCTACGGTGCGGGCAGGAGCGGCAGTGTCGTGAACTCGGCGATGATTTTTGTGGTGCTCCGGGAAGGCGGCTCGAATGTGAAGGAAGAGCACAGCCGGTTCCTGTCGATGAAGGAGCTGGAGGATCAGGAGCGGGAGATGCCGCTGGACATCCGTCTGGCGAATTTCCTGGACGCGATCACGGAGGACCTGGAGGAGACGAACGAGAAGTATCTGCGCATGGCGGAGGAAGCGGATGCCGCGAACCAGGCGAAGTCGAGGTTCCTCTCGAATATGTCGCATGAGATCAGGACGCCGATCAATGCAGTGCTCGGCATGGATGAGATGATTCTCCGCGAGACGACGGAGGATAATGTGGCGCTGTATGCTGAGGAGCTCCGGAGCGCGGGTTCGAGCCTTCTGGGCCTTGTGAATGATGTGCTGGATTTTTCAAAGATTGAAGCGGGTAAGATGGAGATTATTCCGGTGGAGTATGATCCGGCGTCGACGCTGAATGATCTGGTGAATATGATCCGGAAGAGGGCGCAGGACAAGGGACTGAAGCTGATTGTTCATGCGGACCCCGAGATCCCGCATGTGCTGGTCGGCGATGAGATCCGCATCAAGCAGGTGGTGACGAATCTGCTGACGAACGCCGTGAAGTATACGAAGGTGGGCTCGGTGACGATGACGGTCACGTCGACGAAGCTGGATGACCATCATGTGAGCCTGATGTTCAGCGTGAAGGACACCGGTATCGGCATTAAGAAGGAGGACCTGAAGAAGCTGTTTACTCCTTTTGAGCGGATCGAGGAGAAGCGGAACCGGACGATTGAGGGAACGGGCCTCGGCATGAACATCACAAAGCGGCTGCTGGCGATGATGGGAACGAAGCTGAGCGTGGAGAGCGTGTACGGCGAGGGGTCTGATTTTTCGTTCAGACTGAAGCAGAAGGTGGTTGACTGGACGCCGATCCGTAATTTCGCGGAGGCGCTGAAGCAGTCGCAGATGAACCGGAAGGTGTACCATGAGAAGTTTATCGCGCCGGAGGCGCATGTCCTTGTGACGGATGATACGGAGATGAACCTGACGGTCATCCGGAATCTCCTGAAGCGGACCAGGGTGCAGCTGGATACGGCGCTCTCGGGCGCGCAGACGCTGGAGATGACGAGGGAGAAGAAGTATGACCTGATTTTCCTGGATCACCGGATGCCGGGCATGGACGGCGTCGAGACGCTTCACGCGATGCGGGAGGATTCGCTGAACCTGAACCGGGAGACGAAGGCGGTGGCGCTGACGGCGAACGGGGTGACGGGTGCGAGAGAGGAGTACCTGAAGGCCGGATTTGATGATTATCTGTCGAAGCCGGTGAACGGTGACAAACTGGAGCTCTGCATGATGAATCTGCTTCCGCAGGAGAAGGTCCTGAAATATTCGGAAGATATGTCGGAGGAGGACCGCGCGAAATTTGCAGCGGCGGATGCGGAGAGCGCAAAGGAGGCAAGGCAGGTTAGGAGAAAGCCGGAAGGAACGGACGGCGCGCCGACGGAGAATGAGGACGCTTCAGATTTTTCTGCAGATGGTGAGGGTACTCCGGCGATTCCTGCATGGCTTCAGCGGTCGCAGGCCATTGATACGAAGGAAGGCGTCAGGTACTGTGGCTCGGAGGAGAATTATCTGGCGGCGCTGAAGGATTATATCATGGCCGCGGATGACCAGTACGGGCTGATCGCGCAGTATTTTGCCTCGAAGGACTGGAAGAATTACACGATTAAGGTTCATGCACTGAAGAGCTCTTCGAAGCTGATCGGAGCGAAGGATCTGAGTGAGCTTGCGGCACAGCTGGAACATGCGGGCGACGCGGGGGATACGGAGACGATCGCGAAGAGGACGCCGGACCTGCTGCAGATGTACGGGAATCTGCTGGAATTTCTGTTCCCGCTTGTGAAAGATGAGGTGGAACAGCAGGAGAAGCCTGATGCGGAGGAGGACACGAGGCCGGAGATTTCGGATGATGACCTGAAAGATGCGCAGGACGCGATCCGCGACTGTGCAGCTGTCTTCGATGCGGACGGTCTGCAGGACGTCCTTCAGGAACTTCAGGCCTACCGCCTGCCGGAGGATGCGGCCGAAACGGTCAGAGAGATAGAAAGCGCACTCGCAAAAGCCGACTGGGACAGAATCAGTGAACTGACAGAGACATTGCCGTAACGATTCTCAGGCGGGGTTAATTTTTAATACTTAATACATTTAGTGACGATATACTGTATAAAGCCGTCGTCAGACAGGCAGCTTTTGGGCATGCAAAGCATGCACATAAAACTGCATGCCTGAACGACGCTAACATGTATGAGCATGGAGCGATGCGGCAGCATCGCGAGAATGCGAATACATGTGACAGCTGCGAAAGTTGCGAAGCAACGAAGCAGCTGGCTTTATACAGTATGTGGCACTGCCTCAGCATGGAGCGATGCGAAACATCGCGAAAGTGCTCATACCTGTAGGATTGCGGGAGTGCGAAGCACGGAGCAATCCGTAGCTTATACAGTATGTGGCACTACTTGCAGTATGGGGTTTATGGTATAAGTCAGTCGCATGCCAGAGGCGGACTGCACACGAAGGGTGCAGACAGGAAACTATGTAAACAGAGGGGTTCCGGCGGCCGGCAAGGCTGCCCGGATTCTGGCACAGGGGGCGGTTTTCCGGACTGCCTCAGAGAGCCGGTGAATGATGAAGAAGAAGGTTATGGTAATAAGCTCCGGCGGTTTCGCCGTGAGGCCGGTGCTCCGGCAGATTCAGTCTGAACGTCTGGAAGCGCTGCAGGTGAACCCGCTTGAGGCGGAGATCCGCGCACACGTGAAGGAAGTCAGTATTATTATTTTCATGATGGACAAGGAAGTGTACGGGGAGGAGAACCTGTTCCGGTGTCTCCGCGAGGTGGCTTCCTCTAAAGGGGTGTATCTGTGCCTTTTCGGCGACAGCATCAGTCTGAATATTGCCGAGAGCCGTCTGGCGACGCGGATGATTTCTTTTGAACAGAGAAAACCGTATGACGTCAGTGAGATGCTGGATGAACTGCTTCCGGTGATTGCGAAGGACGAGGGCGTTCCCGTTTCTTCGCTGCTGAACCGGAAGAAGAGCATTCTTCTGGTGGATGACGACACGACGTTCCTGCGCATGATGAAGGCATGGCTCGGACCGTTCTACCGGGTGACGGCGGTGAGCAGCGGCGCTCAGGCGCTGTCCTATCTGACAAAACGGAAAACGGACCTGGTACTGCTGGACTATGAGATGCCTGTGATGTCCGGTCCCGAGGCGCTGGCGACGATCCGGGAAAATGATGATCTGAAAAATCTGCCGGTGATTTTTCTCACGGGCAAGGATGACCGGGAGAGCATTATGAAGGTGCTCGCCTACCATCCGGACGGATATCTGCTGAAGTCCAACGGACGGGATCTTGTGCTGAAGAAGCTGCGTGAATTTTTTGAGGAGACTTCCTCTTAATTATTGGCAGACGCGGCCGATATATATAGCTGAGACAGATACAGATCAATTATACAAAGGAGTCCGGGATGAAAAAGGTCGGAGCATTGAAGAATCGGAAGGAAAAGACGGCACTGAAGAACAGTGCCCGTGCTGGGAAGACGATGAGTCTCAGCAAAAAGCTTTCAGCTTACATCGGCGTTCTGGTGCTGGTCTGCTTTATGGCACTGGCGCTGCTTTTCGCGATGATCAGCGGAAGAAGCATCGGAAATGTCGCTGACAGGGAACTGTATAAGACGGCATATGGCAGCGCGGGCAATATCACCAGCGTGATGACGCTCGTCGAGTCCATCAACAACAGCATCAGTTCGGCGATGACAGAGATGTACAAGCTTCCTGACAAGCCGGAGGAAGGCATTACGATGACGTTCGGCACGGAGGGCACCCATTCGAGTGAGGACGGCGGCGCAGCCGGTACATTCAGGAGCCGTCTCACCGGTGATGAAATTTCGGGCGACCGTTTTAATGCTGAGAGTATTGTCATCAGTAATATTTTTGAGATCGTCAGGGATTATGATGAAGTTGTCGGTGCCGGCGTGCTCATGGAGCCGGGCGCTTTTTCTGATAATGCGAAGACCTGGGCGCCTTATCTGAATACGGAAGATCTGGCCAATAATTCGCTTGAGAATCTGGACTACGACAGCTACAAGGATGCGGATTATTATCTGCCTGCGAAGAAAAATCTGACCGCGGGCATGACGGATGCCTATAAGGAAGACGGCGTGTATATGATCAGCGCGTATTTCCCGATTACCGACAACGGCAAGTTCATGGGCGTTGTGGATATCGACCTGAAAGCCGATGTGCTGTCGCGGGTGGAAACGGAGTACGGCGGTTATTCATCGCTGGTCATGAGCGTAATCAACAATAACGAAAATGTTCTGTACAGCGGCAACAGCGACATCATTGCATCGGCTTACAAGGATACGGTGTCGGAAAAGGCGTACAAAGATTTTGAAAGCGGATTTGCTTCAGGCAAAGAGTTCAAGATGCAGTATGCCACGGACAAGGGCAGAACGACATCCTACTTCGTGCCGATGGATGTGGCGGGAGAGACATGGTATGTCGAGGCGTCAGTGGCTTCCTCTGAGCTGAACGCGACGGTCAGAAGAATCGTAACGATGGTCATTGTGCTGGGCATCGTCTTCTCCGCTGTCCTGATTGTGCTGATGGCGCAGATTCTGAAGAGAACGCTGAAACCGCTCAGCGAGATGTCTTCTGCGGCGGACGAGATCGCAAAGGGCAACTTCGATGTCTCCATCAATTATACGAAGGGTGACGAGATCGGTTCTCTCGGAAATTCGCTGCAGTCGTTTATTCAGAGACTGAAGAACATTATCGACGATCTGGACGTGAAACTGGGAGAGGTTTCTTCCGGAAACTTCAACGTCGATATGGATAAGAATAAGGAATATTATATCGGCGCGTATGCGTCCATGCGCACGATGATTGAAAAAATCTCCGATGATCTCTCTGCGACGCTGACGCAGATCCGTGATGCGGCGCAGCAGGTGACAAGCGGAAGCGAGCAGGTTTCCTCAGGTGCGCAGGCACTGGCGCAGGGCTCTACGGAGCAGGCTTCTTCCGTTGAGGAGCTGTCGCAGTCAATGACGCATATCTCGCAGAAGATTGCCGAGACGGCGAAGATGACGAAGGAAGCGGCGGAGATCAGCCGTGTATCAAGTGAGGCTGTGGGCGAGTCCAATGAGAAGATGACGGAGATGTCTGATTCCATGAAGGACATCACCGAGAAGGCCGGCGAAATCAGCAAGATCATCAAGACGATCGACGATATTGCTTTCCAGACGAATATCCTTTCGCTGAATGCTTCGATCGAGGCGGCGAGAGCGGGCTCCGCAGGCAAGGGCTTCGCCGTTGTCGCTGATGAGGTAGGCAACCTGGCAAAGAAGTCTCAGGAAGCGGCACAGGATACGGCAAGACTGATTGAGGATACGATCACGGCCGTGAACCGCGGCGCCGGCATCACCGATCAGACGGCGGAATCGCTGCACAGGGTTTCCGAGAGCTTCGAGAAGATCGACAGACTCGTCGGCAGCATCTCGAAGGCTTCCGAGGAGCAGAGTGCAAGCGTAAAGCAGGTTACCGAGGGAATCGATCAGATTTCTTCTGTTGTACAGACGAACTCCGCAACGGCGGAGCAGTCGGCTGCGGCTTCCGAGGAGCTTTCTTCTCAGGCCAATATGCTCAACGAACTGGTGGGACACTTCCAGCTGCGTGACGGGGACAAAGCGTGACAATACATTACCGGCTGTGCAGTCATCGGTGATGAGATGACGGATGACAGGAGCTCTGTGACGGATATCGAAGATGAGTTCGTCAGAGAGCTCTTTTCTGAACAGCATGGATGTGCGGGGCGTGCGGGCTGCCCTGAGCTTTTCGGATTTATGCCGGCGTTTGCAGCAGGAAATGACCTGCATCAGAATTTCCGGAAGGAGGAGCTGTATGAAAAGACGGTCAGAACTGTCCGGGTTTTTCAGGCGTATGTCCGGTCTGCCGGCGGCGCTGCTTTTGCTGTGCTGCTGCATGGCGGCGATTTTTCTCGGCGGGTGCGGCTCCGGAGATGACGGATATAAGGCACCGCCCGGCACGACGGAGTATGTGATCACGGAGTTTTACGGCACGGCGGAGGCGGGCAGAGATTATATCCGGAAGAGTAAAAATAAAAGCCTCTGTAAAGACGGAAGGCTGGATAACGACGGACATATCCACCTGTATGTGACGGATGATCAGAGAAAAATCTGGGTGGATGAGGCTGAAAAGAGCATGAAGGAGATCGAGGAGAAGGCCTCGAAACGCGGTGTCAGTTATCAGTACAGCATGAACTACACAGAGCTTACGGTTTCAGCGCCGCCGGGCAGTGATATCAAGGGTATGGCGACGGTTCTCCATCAGGGACTGTTTGACGCGGAGCTGTATCAGGTGTTCAGCGGAACGCCGGACTGGCATCTGCATCTGGTTGTGACCAATTCGGATAACGGAAAGAAGCTGGTGGATGTGACACAGCCGGAAGAAGGATTCACCATCAATGCATCCATGTGGAAGTGAATTCATACAAAAACATGTGGAAATGGATTCATGTAAAAACGTGTGGAAATGAATTCATGTAAAAATAAGAGGAACGGAACGAAGAGCACGGGCGGGTTTTCAGGAATCCGCCCGTGAAATTTTCCATAACGGACCGCCGTCGCTGGTGGAAGCCGACTGCAGCTGTCCGGAAATAAATTCTGCCGTATAGCTGTTCTGTGTGCGCTGCAGACTGTGCACATCGGCTACGTCGACGGAATCGTCGTCATTGATGTTGTCGATCAGGATAAAATGTCCGTCCGGTGTGAAGTAGCCCGGTCCGACAAGGGCGATCATCATACTGCCCCCGTGCAGGGCATTGCGGATGGCATCCCCGGAGGTGTCGTTCTGCATGGATTCGACTTTCAGATTGCTGAAGGCCGGGACGCCTTTCGGGATCAGACCGTTGTAGGCGCCGCTTCCCTGTGCGAAGTAGCCGTTCTGGTAAGCCCAGTCGGCAACGGTGACAGGGGTGATTTTTTCCGCACTGTTTCCGAAGGAATTTACGACCATGGCGACGGTAGTCGGCCCGCAGCCGTAATGTGCGATCGCGTCGGTGCCGCCCCACAGGTAATTCGCCCATTCAGGGTCATCCTGACTGTAGTAGATCATCGGCCCCATGACCGTATCCAGCATGACAGTCGAATCTCCGGTATCGGACGGCGTAATATCTTCTCCGGAGGACGTGGCGCCGGAGGAAGCGGTGCTGTCCGCAGATGCGGCAGCAGAAGATGAAGCGGATGATGAGGCTGCGGACGAAGCTGACGACGCAGCAGAAGACGAAGCGGCAGCCGAACTGCTGTCGGTGCTGCCGTCGGCATCAGTCGAACCATCGGCGGAGGACGCATGGATCAGACCGCCGGTCCCGCCATCATCAGAGACCGTGCTTCCCGAGGTGCCGGACACGGCAGCCACGGATTCATCAGCGCCGGCGGCATCGCCTGTTTCCGCCGAGGCAGTCAGCACCGGTGAAGAAACAGAAGAAGCGGAAGTCGAGGATGCCGCAGAAGCCTCATGAATCAGTTTCTTCACACCCTTTGAGGTGGGCAGACTCATCACCACCATGGCGACCACAAAGGTCACAATCATCAGAAAGTGCGCGCGCTTTGCTTCTTTTTCAAGTCTTTCATTCTGCTCCGCCAGTCTCGAATGGCGGTCACGGACGTAGCGCCCGGAATCTCTGACATCCTTCTGTGAGATCCGGTCAGGTGCGTCTTTTTTTGAATCATTATTCCTTAATGTACTCATGCCGTTATCTTAATCTTTTTCATTTCGAATCGCAATATATCATTATCGTTCTGCAGCAGCCGGCTGCAGGATGTATCACCCTTTTCGCTCCGGTCACATTCGCCGTGTATCTCCGGCGGCCATTCTCACTCGAAAGGCGGCGCTGCGGAACGCGCCTGCTGACGCAGGCTTGAACGGGTCCTCGCGCTTTTCGCCTTTCTTCACTCGACTGGCCGGGAGATACATCGGCTCTGTGAAGTCGCTCAAAGGATGACAGCATCCTGCGGCCGGCTGCCATGTGAAATACACTGCTGCAGGAAAGCCGGAGATGAACCCGAAAAAAGACGTACACTCATGTGCACGTCTCATTCCGGTCGTATTCAGTCCATGATGTTCTCATGGCATTTTTTATTTCCCCGTGAGGCTTCTCCCCAGCTCCTGATAGATCAGGGTCGGGATCGTATCGAGGTCCGCCTGCTTCATGACACCGCCCATCTTGTAGGCTTCCTTGGGCATGCCGTACACGACGCAGGAGGATTCATTCTGCCCGATGGTAAAGGCGCCCTTATCGTGCATGTGCTTCAGCCCCTTTGCGCCGTCGGCACCCATGCCGGTCAGGATCACGCCGATGGCATGGCTCCCGGCCGCCGTGGCCACAGAATCAAAAAGCACGTCAACCGAAGGCGCATGGCCGTTCACCTTTTCCTCTTCTGTAACGGAAATGCTGTAGGTACTGCCGATTCTGACCACGCGCATCTGATATCCGCCCGGGGCAATCACCATCAGTCCGGGACGGAGGACATCGCCGTGCTTTGCCTCGCGGACGTCCATGGCGCAGATGCCATCAAGCCTCTCGGCATACATCTCCGTGAACTTCGGCGGCATGTGCTGCGTGATGACAACGGGCGGCATATCTGCCGGAAAATTTCTTACTACTTTCAGAATGGCCTCGGTTCCTCCCGTGGAGGCTCCGATGGCGATGAGATTTCTCATGGTATCCAAACCTGACTCTTTTCTGTATTCATAAGGAGCGGCGGAACATCAGCAAAGCCCGTTATCGCAGCCCGTTATCTTTTTTCCTGTAGATCGCCGGCTTGATGTAATCGTAGGGCACGTTTGCTGCTCCGAGTCCCTCCGAATGGCCGATAAACAGGTACCCGCCGGGTCTTGTCGCATCATAGAAGCGGTTGACCAGCGCGTTCTTGGTGTCCTGATCAAAATAGATCATGACATTCCTGCAGAAGATCAGATCCATTCGCTTCTTCCAGCGGATCGGATGCATCAGATTGAACGGCTGAAAAATCACATTGCGGCGGATCGCGTCACTGACAGTATACTCTCCATCCGATTTCTTTACAAAGTATTTTGAAATCCATCCCTCGGGGAGAGACTCAAGCTCGTCCCTGATGTAGGAAGGCTTCATGGCGTGCGCCATGACATTCTGCGAGATGTCGGTGGCGAGCACGCGGGTGTCCCAGACACTGGCGCGTGATCCGAAGTATTCCTCGAGACACATGGAGATGGAGTAGGGCTCCTCACCCGATGAACAGCCGGCGCTCCAGATGGCGAGACATTTGTCCCTCTGATGTACCTGTTCCATCCAGGGCAGGACCGTTTCCATCATGAAATCGAAATGCTGCTGTTCCCGCATGAAGAAGGTGTAGTTGGTCGTCAGTTTGACCAGCATGGGATTGACCAGATCCGGCCGGCTGCCGGATACGATATCGTCCACGTAGCTGTGGAAGCTGCGGTATCCCATCTCATCCAGCGAGTGTTCCAGCCGGCTGACGATCAGCATTTTCTTCTTGTGAAGGTCGATGCCGTAATTCTGATGAATGTAGGTGTACAGCCGTACAAAATCTTCGTCGGTTAATGGTAAAGCCATTTCGAAGTTGTCCCCGCTTGATATAAACAGAACCATTTACCTGCTGCCGCGAGTCGGAACGGATAAATGGCCCCTGTAAGCTTTATACGTTAATCAGTGCGTGGCAGTCAAAAGACATGGCCACGGTTTCCTTTTCATCGTCCAGCTTCAGCATACCGTTTGCCAGCTTTTCCTGATGCTTCAGTGGAAGCGGATGAATTTCCGCCTGGTCGATATCCATGACGCTGTAGACATTGTCCACCACGATGCCGACCGGCACGGAATCGATATTCAGAACGATGATGCAGGTCTTGTTGGTGTACTCGGTGGGTTCCTTGTCCATCATCAGCCGTATGTCAACGACCGGAAGGATGGAGCCGCGGAGATTGATGATTCCTTTGACGTAATTCGGAACGACCGGTACATGCGTGATGTTGTGATCGTTGATGATCTCGGTGATGTATTCGGTGCTGATGAACATCGTGATTCCGCCGGACTCGAAGACGAGGCACCTCTTCATATCATGTACGCCGTCATCCACATCAAGCGCCTGCGCTTCGGTTATGACGTTCGAAAGAGATTCGGCTTTGATATCTGTTCCCTGTGTTTCTGCCATTGATCCTTCCTCCCTCAGGTGTTTTCCACTGCTGCTGCGTAAATGCCTGCGACGTCGAGTATGATGCAGATGTTGCCGTCGCCGAGGATGGAGCATCCGCTGATTCCGACACTCTTGAGGTCAAAGTTGTTGAAGAAGGTCGGAAGAGGTTTCACAACCACCTGCTGTTCTCCGAGCAGATCATCCGCGTACAGCACGCAGGACTTGTCGCCGGCTTCCACCCAGATCATGATGCCCTCGGTCATCCTGTCATCATACTGACCCGGGATATCGTAGAATTTGCTCAGACGGATGATCGGATAGAAGTTGCCCATCCGCTCGATGATCTCGTTGCCGTTCTCATCGAGGATGATTTCGCTTTCGTCTTCAATCTTGACGGACTGCGTGAGATTGGAGATCGGGATGGTAAAAATCGAATCGCCGACCGTAACCTTCATGCCGTCGACGATGGCCATCGTCAGCGGGATTTTCAGCGTGATCGTCGTTCCCTTGCCGAGCTCACTGTCGATTCTTACGGCACCGCCGACGGATTCGACATTCTTCTTGACGACATCCATGCCGACGCCACGGCCGGAGAATTCGGTGACTTCTTTGTTGGTGGAGAAGCCGGGGAGAAGAATGAGGTTCAGCGCCTCACGTGTGCTGTATGCCGAGCGCGGCTTCGTCAGCAGTCCCTTCTGCTCCGCCTTGTCCAGCAGAGCCTTCGGATCCATGCCGTAACCGTCATCGGAAACGGAGATGACAACCTCGCTGCTCGTGTGGGAAGCGGAGAGGATGATCTCGCCCTGCGGATTCTTGCCTGCCGCGATACGTTCGTCGGCGGTCTTCTCGATGCCGTGGTCCATGCTGTTGCGGACGATGTGCATGATCGGGTCCTGAATACTGTCGACGATGCTCTTGTCGACCTCGGTATTCTCGCCGATAATGGTGAGCTTGACGTCCTTGTTCAGCTTCTGCTTCATATCGCGGACGATACGGTTCATTTTCTGGAATACACCGGAAATCGGGACCATGCGCAGACTCATGGAGATATCCTGCAGGTCATTGGTCAGCTTGCGGAGCTGACGGGCGGACTTGTTGAAGGAATCAAAATCTTCCTGATCCAGCTGCTTGAGGACAGGGGAGGAAGTTACCATGGATTCTGTGATCACGATCTCGCCGACGAGGTCCATCAGGGCATCCAGCTTCTGCAGGTTGACACTGATCAGACTCTGCTTGATCGGTGCCGACTTCCTGGCGGCAGAGGGCGTGCCCTTTTCGGGTGCTCCGGGCGCCGGCTTTGCGGCTGATTTCTGTTCTGCAGGGGCGCTGGCTTCGGATGCGGGTGCCTCGGCTTTCTTCTCTTCTTTCTTCGGCTCTTCCTTTGCAGGTGCCTCTACTTCCTCGAAGGAGCGGATATGATTCTGAGAGGGCAGAACGCTGAGCGCATTCTGGCATGCCTCTGCGCTGTCAAAGGCGAGGTAGAATCCGTTGTCGACGATGCCCTGCGCCGTTGAACTGTCGGTGTCCATATGCTCAGGGTAGTATCTGAAGTCAATGTCGCATTCCTTCAGGGCGTTGACGATCATGAAGGCACGGAGATTCTCCATGCCGACGCCTTCTTCCAGATAGATGTGGATGAAGGTCTTTGCCTTCGGATCATCCGGCAGGCCGGAGAGCTGTGCGTTGACGGCCTTGATATTGCTGCCGGCTGAGGATTTGCTGTCAGAAGTTCCCGCAGCGGCGTTTCCGCCTGAGGCAGCGGATTCCTCGGCCTTTTCTTCTTTTTTGCTGATTTTGTCAAGAAAGTCTGAAACGACTTTGCAGAATTCGTCAGAGTTTTCCGGCAGCGGTTCGCCGTTTTCGACCTTTGAAACTTCACCGCGGAGATAATCCTCCGACTTGAACATCAGGTTGAACAGCTCCTTCTTCGCATCCGCACTGAGAAAATCAATTCCCTTGTCACGGATGAAGAAGAACAGATCCTCAACCTTGTGCGCAGCGGTGGAGATGGCGTTGAATTCCATCATGGCCGATGAGCCCTTGATGGTATGCATGATACGGAAAATTTCATTCACGTCGTCCGTGGAAAAATCTCCGACTTTCTCATCTGCCACGAGCATCTCGTCCAGTTTGTCAAGCAGATCGTTTGTCTCGAACAGGTATGTCTCAAGCATACCTTCCATTGTACTGTCCATTAACTGCTACCCCTTCTTTTCTGATGACACGAAGAACCGGGCAGGCCGGCCCTGTGCATCTGGCATCATATATAATGACATGGTCCGGCAGGCCGGCCGTCAGTACCGGCTGCGCAGCGCATCATTATATACAGGTCATAATATCAGTATATACAGGTCATAATATCAGTTCGTCCGACAGTGCCGTGTCGGGCATCACGCGTTATTTTCTCTGATCCGGCGCCGCGGGAAGAACGTTATTATTACGAGATTTTTGTTGCACTGTCCAGGCGTTTCAGCTGAGTTGTCGCAGCCTGTACCATCATCTGATACTCATAGGCTGTCTCTGCCAGATCCACCTGCTCCTGATCCATATCGACGTTGTTGTCGTCCATACGGGTGGATTCGTTCGTGGAAGTGTGAACCGTGCCGGTGGTCTGATCGATGGCTCTGCCGATCGTCATCTTCGCGTGCTTTCTGCCGGTCGCGTGGATCTGCGACGCAAGCTCATCCTCGAACGTCAGATACTGCGCCTTGTAATTCGGCGTATCCGCATTGGCGATATTGTTCTGGGTGATTTTCTGACGCTGCCAGAGGAGGTCGAGCGTCTTCTCCGTGAGTCCTACGTCATTGCCGTATATATTCATGGTATCTCTCATGATCTGTTCTCTTTCATATGATTTTATGAACCGCTGGTTCGTTCTTTCTTTTTTCTGTCTGACAATTATATTATCGGCCTTATCGCCGAAGATATAATATGAAAATTAAAATGCGCGTCAGGCATCACAAAGCAAATCTAATCAAATGGGGGTATGGGAAATGAACATAAAGAAGAAACCCGGAAATGCCGGAAATGGCGCAGAGACACCGCAGCAGCAGAAGAAAAAACGCTTTGCTGTGAAGACAAACAGCATCAGCACAAGGATTATCATCATCTTTGCGATTGCCATGGCCATCACGCTGGCGCTGGCGGCGACCGTGACCAATGTGTACGCAGGCAGAACGATGCGCAGGCGTATCGCAGAGGAGATGACGATCGAGTCAGAGAAGAATGTGGCCAAGGTCCAGAATATCATCGGTATCATGGACGGCTATTCTCTTTCCATTGTCTCGGCAGCAGAAGATATGTATTCGATGCCCGATGATTTTTCATCGGTGACATCAGCTGTCGGTGTTCTGAACCAGCCCTCAGCGAAGAGTCCGGCCATCATGACCACCTACAGTGATCTGACCGGTGACAGAATTCCTCTCAGCAGAAGCGAGATGGAGAAAGTCATCGAACGGAATCTGATCGCCATCGTGGAAAGCAGCGATACGGTCATGGATGCCGGCGTCTATTTTGATAAGGGTGCATTTACCAGTTATATTGATAATTATTTTCCTTATGCAGACAGGGATTCCGTTGAGCAGAAATCCATCTATAACCAGTCGGCAGATGTGCTGAATACGGATCTCTACAATAAAATCTGTGAGACAAAGACTTCAGAGTGGTCCAATCCGACGGAAGCAGATGCCAACGGCGTCAGAACCGTTTCCGCCTATTATCCGATCACGAACAATGACAAGGTAGTCGGTGCCGTGATCATCGATATCAATCTGGATGTGTTCAGTGCGATCCATGAGGAGAGCCCGGCTTATCCTTCTCTGTACGTCAATATCGTAAACGGCGACCGTTACATCCTGTACAGCACCCATGAGAAGGTGATCGGCAAGGCATATGCTGACACGGTCAGTGAAGATGCCTACAAGAGCATCAGCGCAGACTGGGAGAAGGGAGAGATGTTCAACATAACGACTTTCTCCAGCAGCGGAACCGTTACGAGGTATTACGCACCGCTTACCGTCGGCGACAATGTCTGGTGGATTCAGACCGCAGTTCCGATCAGGGAGCTGAACGCCGCTACGCTGAAGCTGATCTTCCTGAATATTTCCGTACTGGCTGCAGCACTGGTTATTCTTCTGTTTATTCTGAAAAATCTTGTAAGCAGTTCACTGAAACCGCTGGCGGGCATGACAGAAGTGGCAGAGAAGATGTCGAGAGGTTCTCTCGATGTGAAGATTGATTATGCGAAGGATGATGAGGTCGGCAGACTGGCAGGCAGCATGTCTGTCATGGTCGAGCATCTGAAGAAAATCGTCAGCGATATGTCTCATATCGTCGGCGAGATGGCTTCGGGGAACTTTACCGTGGAGTCTCAGGCTGAGGATTCTTATGTAGGTGATTACAGATCCATGCTTGAATCTCTGACCATGATCCGCGACAGCCTGAATGAAACGATGAGCGAGATCCGCTCTTCGGCAGATCAGGTGGCGACGGGCGCCGAGCAGGTTTCTTCCGGTGCGCAGTCTCTGGCACAGGGATCCACGGAGCAGGCTTCTTCCGTACAGACCCTGACGGATACGATGAACCGCATGACGGGCAAGATCAAGGAGACCGCGAACAAGGCAGAGCGTGCTTCTGAACTGTCCGGTACAGCCGGTCAGGCCATCAGTGTATCGAATACGAAGATGACCGAGCTTGGCAGTGCCATGACGGATATCACGGGCAAGGCCGATGAGATCAGCAAGATCATCCGCACGATCGACGATATCGCATTCCAGACGAATATTCTTTCTCTGAATGCGGCCATTGAAGCTGCAAGAGCAGGTACGGCAGGCAAGGGCTTCGCGGTAGTCGCTGACGAGGTCGGCAACCTGGCGAAGAAGTCTCAGGAGGCGGCACAGTCCACTGCCCTTCTGATCGAAGATACAGTGAACGCCGTATCACGTGGCGGCAAGCTGACGCAGGAGACGGCGGATGCGCTGAAGGCGGTTTCTGATCAGACGCAGCAGATCATTGAGCTGATCAATCAGATTTCCGCGGCAACAGTAGAAGAGTCCGACGGCGTAACGAGGGTTACGGAAGGTCTCAGCCAGATTTCCGCCGTGGTACAGACGAACTCCGCGACGGCGGAGCAGAGTGCTGCAGCTTCCGAGGAGCTGTCCGGTCAGGCCGGCATGATGAACGACATGCTGAGCAAGTTCAGACTCCGCGAAAACGGCACAGCTTCATCGGCTGTCCGCAGAGCTTCCTCTGCACACACGGCCGCTCATAAGGATGCGGAAGAGAAGGATGGCGGCGCGGAAGAAAAGGATTCCTCCGATGAGATTCCGGTTCATACCGCACACCGCACGGGCAGAGCAAAAGCTCCGGTGGCACATTCTTCCAGAACGGAGGATATGCCGGCTGACGAGGATTTCACTTACGATCAGAACGATAAATACTGATCTTTTACCTTCTTTACAAGCGAACTTTTTGGATGTATGATTAAGTGAGCAGAGGTCTGTTTACAGGCCTTCTGCTCTGATTCACATGAGTGGTTCAGAAGGTTCGGCGCCGAGGGGCGGCACCTGAACCGGCAGCTATTGTTAACGCCAGGGAAGGCGTTCTGTAATGAGGCAGTGACCAGGAGGACAGGGATATGTCGTTAGGTGTTGCCGGTTATCTGGCGGGGAATTATAATACCTCGCAGGTAGACAAGGTCGGCGAATCCAAAGCCCGGGGCAAGCCGGAGAAAGCCGGAAAGACTGAGAATTTCTCCAAATTACTCAGTGAGGCCGCGTCTGCCAGAGATACGTATGTCAGTTCAGCGCAGAGTTACGTGACTTCATCCGATGCAACGGATGAGAACGGAGGAGGCGCAAAGAACGCTTATTACAGCGGTTCGGGGCGCAGACTTCAGCAGGAAGACATTTCGGATGCCGCGCAGGCGAATGTCGAGGCACAGTCGAATGTGGCGGGCATGAGTGCGGAGGAACGCACCAGTCTGGTTCAGCAGCTTGCAGCTGACCAGGAGATGCGGACGAATCAGTTCCTCGGACTTGTGACCAAAGCACTGGGACATCAGGCGAGCGAATTTGAGAATGCCAATGCGATGCCTTCGGTGGATAACCAGGGTGTATGGCATTTTCTCGCAAGCGGAAACTACACGGTCGATCTTCAGACGAAGACGTCCGCACAGGAAGCCGTGAGTGAGAACGGCTATTACGGTGTGGCCAGAACTTCACAGAGACTGTTTGATTTTGCTTCGTCGATCGCGGGCGATGATCAGGAACTGATGAAGACACTTCAGTCAGCCATCCAGAAGGGCTATGACGATGCCGAAGAGGCATGGGGCGGAAAACTTCCGGATATCAGCAGAGATACGCTGGAAGCAACGAGCAGGCTTTTTGACAATTATTTCAACGCAAATACGGAAACTGAAGTGACATCTGAAGCAGGCTGAGAGGATTTTGTCGATGAATCATGAGACAGCCCGGAAGAAGGGCTTTCAGACATTGATCCGGAAAGTAGCGGCGGTTGCTCTGACCGCCGCTTTTATTTTCGGTATAACAGGAGTTCTGAGTGCGGAGACAGACCTTCCGCTGGCATCGGTGGTTCGGGCGGATGACACGACGTCGTCATCGTATACTTCACCGGTATATGATTTTTATATCCGTGTGCAGACGCCGGACGGCAGCGGTGTCATTCTGAGGAAGCTTCCGAATACCAATTCGCCTTCGCTTCTGAATGAGGCCATCCCTGACGGAACGGTGCTTCACATCACCAGTCAGGCGGATGACGGCAACGGCGGACTCTGGGGATTTACGAACTATTCCGATGTGGCAGAGGGTTATGTGCTTCTGCAGCAGACGGTTACAGTGGAAAAGGACGCCCTTCTCAATAAGGATACGGGTGCGGAAGCAGCGGCGGATGCTTCCGTGAAGAGAAGAGAAGAGGAGCTTCAGCGGTATTTCCAGACGGTTGATGAGAATGGCAACCCGGTAAAGGACGGTCCTTTCGGCACCGGCAGTACTTCTTCATCTTCGTCCGCATCGTCAGCGTCTTCATCCGGTGAGGCAGTGAAATCTTCATCCGGTGAATCGGTGGCGGCAGATTCGGGATCCGAATCGGTAAAGATGACCTCGGGATCCGAGGCAGTATCAGCCATGTCGGGTTCGGAGGCGGTGAAATCCTCATCGGGTTCTCTGGATTCGAAAATGATCAGTGTCGGACCGCTGCAGATCCCGAAGATGATGCTTTTTGCCGGTGTGGGTGCGATCGCTGCCGTGGCGGTGGTTATCGTGATCCTGAAGAAGAAAAAGAAGAAAGCCGGCGGTGAAGAAGGCGGAGAGGCCGCAGGTGCTGCAGGTGACGCAAAAGGCGGAGCGGCAGGCGGCAAGGCAAAGGCGAAGAAGGGCCTGAGAATGCCGAAGTCGAAACCGGTGAAGCAGTCAGCCGCAGACAAGATGAAGAAGAAATAAGTCATCAGACATCGGATTCGATGAGTCATAAGACATCAAATGAGTCATAAGATATCCGACCCAGGAAAAAGAATCCGCGGTCGGTATAAGGACATGAAAACGGGAATCCCGAAAGGGATTCCCGTTTATTTTCACGTTTATTTCTGTCGTGCTGTTACGTACTGTAGCCTTTGTCCGGCACGAAACGCCCGTTATGCATCGTTACGGTGCTTATCGGCGCTTATCGTATGTGCCCGGTCGTATACGCCGGTATAATCCGGTTACGCGCTGGTGTCGATGCCTGAATAGTCGATTTCCGGCGGAATGCTCCATCCGTGAGCTACCATGTAGGAGGAAATTCTCTTCATCAGCCCGCCGACGGTGCCGGCCATGAAGATCGGATATCCGTCATGACCATGGGTTGCACCCATGACGATCTCGCTCAGCGTCTTCGGCAGAATGTCCGTATTGGCGCTGTCGGGCTGATTCATATTCTTCAGGATGGCAAAAAACGAAGGTGTCTGGTTCTGGGCTATGACAATGCCCTGAGCCTGAAAACTCAGATCCGTGCCGATACTCGCTGCCTTGATATTGGCAAACTGCTGTGCCGTCTCGGTGACATCGGAGACGATTTCCGCCGCATAATCTGAATCATCTGCGGCATGATCTGCTGCCGACTGCTCGATGAATACGGCGAGATCCCGCGATGAGGAGAAGTTATCTTCATCCCCGATAAAACGCGTGAAAGAACCGTCTTCCGTGACAAAGAGAGAAGAGTCGAGTGATTCTGTCTCCCTCGCTGCCTCTGATGCCTGTGACGCTGCGTTCTGCTGAATCGTCAGAGCCTCGTTCGAGATGGTTTTGGTTACATTTGTAGCTGTGCTGGCTGCTGAAGTCTCTGCGTTCTGTGCCAGTTTCACCTGTTCGGCACCGGAAGTGTTCATCATACTCTGCAGATTGCGGATATAGGCGATTCTGTCCTCTGTGTCTGAACCGGTGACTTTTCTTGCGTCATTGAAAGCATTTCCGACGCTGTATAATCCTTCTATTGCCATGACCTGTACCTCCCTTCGGGATTTTTCGACTGCGTCCGGCGTAATCCTTTACCCCGGCGGCAGAATTCCAGAGCTGTGCTCTGCTTTATTTATATCGTTCCTGACAGGAGCCTCCTGCCGGAACTCTGCGGTATGCCGTCTGCGCGGTATCCGGAAAGTGCATCAGTTTGAAGTATCACTTGATACGTTCAGGTTTTCAACGGTATCTTTGATCTCATTGATGATTTTTTCAATCTTCTTGTTGGCTTCGGAACTGCTCTCGGAAAGTTTCTCTACTTCCTCGGCAACGACGGCAAAGCCTTTTCCTGCCTCGCCGACACGTGCAGCCTCGATGCTGGCGTTGATCGCAACGATCTTCTGGCGCTTCTGCAGGTTCTGCAGCGTTCCGGTGCAGGTGATGATCTGGCGGACCAGATTGTTCGTCTTGTCGACGCCTTCTTCCAGGTTGCTGATCTGATGATTGATCTTGTAACGATAATACTCGGAATTGATGAAATTGTTAAGCACCTGACCGAGAAGTTCCGCGGATGCATTGATCGATTCCTCGGTGCGGACGTTAACCTTCTTCAGTGCTTCGACGTACTCATCGGGGTCGGCACCGATCTCTTCTGCTACCTGACGAAATTTCTTCTCATCGGGATCCTCGGGCATCACCTGTCCGCCGATGATGGCGCCGTATTTCTTGCCCTCGATCACAAGATCGATGGCAAAATCAATGAGTCCGGCATGACATTTGTAGACGCCTTTTCCGGTGGCATCGCATTCCTCGCAGCGGCGTCTTCCTTCTTCCGTTCCACGTGTCTTGTTCATGCAGAAGTCAGTGAAATTGTACTGACCGGAAATATATTTGCCGTCTGCGCCGACTGCTACGCAGGCGAGACCTGTAGCGAGCGCCCAGTTGTTCATGATCGACTCAAACTGCTTCATGTTACAGAAATCCTGGATTTTCATGTCAATGCCTCTCAATACATAAAATTTTCAATCAGTCAGTTGAACGCAAAAAAACGTAGAGACGACGGTGCCGTCTTTCTATTATTATAACGACATATTATGAAAAAATATAAGATGCGCAGCGGGATTTAAACGGGAATGCAGCAATCTGTGACACAGGCCCGTTACTGTTCACTCTTTGCCAGCCACTGTCACACATGGAGACTTCCAGCCTCGACACGCTCTCGCTTGTCCTCGGCGTAACGGTGATAGGTGTGAGAAC
>ONOC01000061.1 GCA_900319355.1 uncultured Eubacteriales bacterium
CAAAAATGGGCGCGATTCCCGCACCGCTCAACTATGAGGGCTTCCCGAAAAGCGTCTGCACATCAATCAACAATGTGGTCTGCCACGGGATTCCGTCGGAGGACGAGATTCTGCAGGACGGCGACATCATCAATGTCGATGTGTCTACGATAAAGAACGGATTTTTCTCTGACAGTTCCAGAATGTTCTGTCTGGGCGATGTGGATCCTGAGTGGAAGAAACTTGTTGATGTCACAAAGGAATGCGTCGAGATCGGCGTAAAGACAGTAAAACCGTGGACGATGATGGGCGACATGAGTGACGCTGTACACCAGCACGCACTGGACAACGGATATTCCGTGGTGCGCGAGATCGGCGGTCACGGCTGCGGCTGTGAGTTCCACGAGGATCCGTGGGTAAGCTTCGTGGCGGCGAAGGGCACGGGCATGCTTATGGTGCCCGGCATGTGCTTTACGATTGAACCCATGGTGAATCTCGGTACAGACGAGATTTTCCAGGACAAGGACAACGGATGGACAATCTACACAGACGACGATGAGCCGTCTGCGCAGTGGGAAGTACAGGTTCTGGTCACAGAGGATGGCTGCGAGGTCATCACGTACTGACCGTCATCTGCTGACCGGCGCCGGTCTTATACAATAAACATCTATTTCATACAGAATGCCACAGTACTGTATTAAGCCAGCTGCTTCGTTGCTTTGCAACTCTCGCAGCTGTCACATGTGACCGACTTCGTCGGTCTGACGCGGCGTTCGCCTCACCGCATCACACTTCGTGTGTGCGGATGCGGCTCACTGCCCGCTCACGCATACAGTTTTCTGTGCATGCTTTGCATGCCCAAAAACTGCCTGCGTGTCGACGGCTTAATACAGTACATCCGGGAGTTAGCGATGGAGAAATCAATTCCGAAAACCACAATGGCGTGGTTTATCAGAGGCCTGCGCAATGGAATTCCGATCTGCGCGGGCTATTTTGCTGTATCGTTTGCCATGGGCATCGCCGCAAAAAATGCGGGCATGAATGCGGTGCAGTCCTTTGTGATGTCACTGACGATGGTGGCTTCGGCAGGGCAGTTTGCCGCGATCAACCTGATCGCGTCGGGTGCCGGGATCATTGAGATGATCACGACATCGCTCATCGTCAATCTGAGATATTTTCTGATGAGCTGTTCTCTGACACAGAAACTGAATCAGAAGACAAATCCGGTGCACCGTTTTCTGCTGGCATACTGTATGACCGATGAGATTTTCGGCCTGTCGGTGACGGTCGACGGAGATCTGAATCCCTTTTATACGTATGGAATCACGGCAGTTTCCGTGGCAGGCTGGTGTTCCGGCACGGTGATCGGCGTTCTGGCCGGCAATATCCTGCCGGTCTGGGCATCCAATGCGCTCGGCGTAGCGATGTACGGCATGTTCCTTGCCATTATCATTCCGCCGGCGCGGGACAACAGCTTCATCGGCTGGCTCGTGGCAGTCTCCATGCTTGCCAGCTGGTTCTTCTCCGTCATGCCGGGTCTGAAGGCAATTTCCTCGGGGTTCAGGATCATCATCCTTACCATCGTGCTTGCCGGCATCGCTGCAGCGGTGAAACCTGTGGAGGAGACGGCGGAACTGCAGGCAGAAAACAAAGGGGCAGAAAGTACCGGAGAGGAAAGCAACGGTATCAAGGCTGAAGGAACTGAAGCAGAAAGTGCCGGAGCAGAAAGCACCGGGGAAGGAGGCAGACTGTGAGCGGAATATATCTCTCACTGATCATCATTGCGCTGACAATCTACGCGATCCGGGTACTGCCGTTCCTTTTTATCCGGAAGCCGATTAAAAGCCGCTTCGTTAAATCTTTTCTTTACTATGTGCCTTATGTGACGCTTGCTGTCATGACTTTTCCGGCCATTCTCCATGTCACAGACAATATGGCAGCGGGCGTGGCAGCCCTTGTGGCAGGTATCATTGCGGCGTGGTTTTCGCGGGATCTCTTCATCACGGCGATTACATGCTGTGCGGCGATTTTTATTGTCGGACTGTTCTGAAGATATATTTTTTTTATGGAGGTGAACAGATGAAACTTGATCATGTAACTATCAATGTAAAAGACATGGAAAAAAGCGAATGGTTCTACGGCGAAGTCCTCGGACTGAAAAAGCTGGACAATGTGGATATGGGGGACCACGAACTTCACTATTTTTCCCTGGGCAGCGACGGGCTGCTGGAGCTGATTCAGTATCATGAGGATACCGGAGAGGCACATCTTCCGGTGAAGACGCGCGGCATCATGCGTCACCTGGCATTCTCCACCGAAGATGTTGACAGTCTGTACAGAAAACTCTGCGACACCGGCATCACCGTGACCTCGAAACCAGATAATGTGGAGAAACTGAATTTCCGCAATATCCTCGTTCAGGATCCGAACGGCGTTGAGCTTGAATTTGTGCAGAGATTTTAATGGCGCAGGCTTTTTATCATCTTCGCAGATTACGAACGCGGAATCAGCTCGTCCAGTGTTTTTCCGTACGGCGGCAGGAATTCTTCAAGAAAATCCTGTACTTCCGGCAGGGAAGCGGCGAGCTGATCCACGGATGATCTGGTCGTTTCATATGCGGTCCGGAACTCCCGGTTTCCCGAATTTTCTTCTTCGATGCACTTGATCAGGGCGGAAAGCTTGTCGGCTGCCTTGACGAGCCGTCTCATATACCTGTCCTCTTCCGTGTCCTCAGGTTCAAAAATCTCTTCGAAGGCCGGACGGAGATCGTCAGGAAGAGAGGCAAGAAGCTTCATGTCCGCCTCAGACTCCACTTCCTTATAGGCATTCCGGATGCCTGAATTCGCATATTTGACGGGGGTCGGCATGTCACCGGTGATGATCTCGGAGGCATCATGATACAGCCCGGTCAGCGCGGCCTTTTCACCGTCCAGATTTTTACCGTACCGGACATTTCCGATCACACACAGGGCGTGTGCGATCATTGCCACCTCAAGCGAGTGCTCACTCAGATTTTCCGGGCGGGAATTTCTCATCAGCGCCCAGCGTTCGATATATTTCATCCTTGAAACTGTAGCAAAAAAGTTAGAAGTTTCCATCATTTATTCTCCATTAGTCTTTATCCTGTATTGCTTTTCAGAAACTGCCGGGGCCACGGACAGGCGGGAGCGTGTCGAGGCCGGAAGTCTCCATGGGTGACAGTGGCCGGCAAAGAGTGAACCGTAACTATTATACGCTGAATGTTGAAATACGTCATTGTAAACGCGGGGGAATTCCTTTACACTTTATGAGATGGGTAAAGCAGTACAGACCGAATCACGCTGACCGGAGGACTGACTTTTGAAATTAGATAAAAAGCTGTTTGATCATCGCTGGAAATCCATTACACTGGCCCTTTGCACAGCGATTCTTTTTTATGTCATTATCGCACATCTGTCGGCAATAGGTGACGCGCTGTCGGCCATCGGATATTTCATCTATCCGGTTTTTCTCGGCGTTGTTGTCGCCTATATCATGGATCCGCTCGTCAAGGTATTCGAACGTTATGTATTCTTTAAACTGAAGACATACCGGATGCGGCGCAGCCTTTCGGTGCTCTGCGCGATCATTCTGGTGGTCGCCGGCATCGTTTTTCTGATGGTCGGTCTGATCCCGCAGTTCGTTGACAGTGTGATGGGATTTTTCGGCAATATCGAGAACTATGTACTTGAGGTACAGAAGTGGCTGGATACCCTGCAGGCAAAGAGTGCTCAGTCAGGGATCGATTTTTCCAAAATCCTCACGACGGGCTCGAATATGCTGGATTCTCTGCTGGATAAGCTGCCCAGAGATATGGATTCCATTGTGAATTCTGCGGTTTCCGTCGGGAAGAATGTGATGAGCTGGATCATCGGCTGTATCATCGCCATTTACTTTCTGCTGGACAAGCAGAGGCTGCTGAACTGGTTCAAGAGACTGTTCCGCGCCTGCATGAAGGAGAAGACCTATAACAATTCGGCTGTTTTCTGGGGCCGCTGCAACAGGATACTGATCCGGTTCGTCATCTGCGATCTGATTGATGCCCTGATCATCGGTGTCGCCAATGCGGTGTTCATGACCATCGCCAGAATGCCTTATGTGGTTCTGATCTCTGTGGTTGTCGGCGTCACAAACCTTGCGCCTACCTTCGGACCGATCGTCGGCGGCGTCATCGGCGCGCTGATTCTCGTGCTGGAAAATCCATGGTCCGCGCTCTGGTTTATTATTTTTACGATTATACTGCAGACGATTGACGGATATGTGCTGAAACCGAAGCTGTTCGGCACACTGCTCGGCGTATCCGGCGTGTGGATTCTCATCTGCATCGTGGTCGGCGGAAGAATCTTCGGTGTGCCGGGTGTGCTTCTCGCCATCCCGTTCGCGGCCATCATGTCTTTTGTATACAATGAATTTATTCTCGTCAAGCTGGATGAGCGGCACAGAAAGCGTGAAGCCGCAGAAGCGGAACAGGAAGCAGAAGAGTCCGGAGAAGTGACAGAAGAAACAGAAGAGACAAAAGAAACAAAAGAGACAAAAGAGACAAAAGAGACAGAAGAGACAGAAGAGACAGAAGAGACAGAAAAGACAAAAAAACAGAAGTGACAGAAGAGACAAAAGAGACAGGAGAGCCGGCACCTGGACAATGGTGCCGGCTGTTTTTTTCTGTTCTCATCAGCCCATCACAACGGTGACGTTAACTTCTTTTCTGTCCTTTACCGGCGGAATCACATTGCCCTCAACCGCCTGACCGTCAACGGTCATGGAAGCGACGCCCTTCTGCACGTGAGCACTGTTGTCCACCGTGATGTGATACTTTACACCGCGGAAGGTGCGGTCAAGCGTGTAGCCATCCATCGTATCGGGGATGCACGGATTGATCATCAGTCCGTCAAGCTGCGGCTGGATGCCGAGGATATACTGGCTCATCGCGGTAAAAGTCCACGCCGCGGTTCCCGTCAGCCAGCTGTTCTTGCCTTCTCCCGGCAGCGCGGCATCCACGCCGGCCACCATCTGGCAGTACACGTAAGGCTCTGTCTTGTGGATCTCGCCGATATCTTCCAGATAAATCGGGCAGGTCTTGCGGAACACCTCAAACGCGCGGTTGCCGTGGCCGAGCATCGTCTCCGCACATGCAATCCACGGATTGTTGTGGCAGAAGATACCGGCGTTTTCCTTGTATCCCGGCGGATACGAGGTGATTTCACCGAGCTCCGGATGATATTTCGTATAAGCCGGCTGCAGAAGAACAATGCCGTATTTCGAATCCAGACGTTCCTTCACGCTCTTCAGCGCTTTTTCTGCCTTGCCGTTGTCAATACCCACACCGGCCATCACGCACATGCCCTGGGGCTCAATGTAAATCTGTCCCTCTTCATTGACGTGACTTCCGACCGGATGACTGAACGCGTCATATGCGCGGACGAACCATTCGCCGTCCCATCCTGCGTCGTTGATCGCGGCATCCATTTCCGCCACCTTTGCCCGGACATCAGCAGCTTCTTCCGTCAGATTCAGGTGATCACAGATATCCGCATATTCCTTTCCGTATTTCACATACATGCCTGCGATGAACACCGATTCTGCGACCGGTCCCTCCGAAGGCCCGAAGGTCTGGAAGCTCTCGCCGGGTTCCTCGGAGAAGCAGTTCAGGTTCAGACAGTCATTCCAGTCCGCGCGTCCGATCAGCGGGAGACCGTGCGGTCCCTTGTGCGTGGTCGTGAACAGGAAGCTTCTTCTCAGATGCTCCATCAGCGGCGCTGCCTTGGACATGTCATTATCGAAGGCACAAGGCTCGTCCAGGATGGAAAAATCGCCCGTCTCGCGCAGATAAGCGGAGGTGCCGGCAATCAGCCAGAGCGGATCATCATTGAATCCGCCGCCGATATCGGCATTTCCCTTCTTGGTGAGCGGCTGATACTGATGATAGGTGGAGCCGTTCTCAAACTGCGTGTTTGCAATATCGATAATTCTTTCTCTTGCTCTGGAAGGAATCAGATGAACGAATCCCAGCAGATCCTGGCAGGAATCGCGGAATCCCATACCGCGTCCCATGCCTGATTCATAATAGGAAGCGGAGCGGCTCATGTTGAAGGTGACCATGCACTGGTACTGATTCCAGATATTCACGAGCCGGTTCAGTTTCTCATCCTTTGTCTGAACCGTATAGGTGGACAGAAGTTTTGTCCAGTACTCCTTCAGATCGGAGAATGCAGCATCAACCTGCTCATCCGTCTGATATTTCGCGAGAAGTTTCTCTGCCGGCGCCTTGTTGATGACGTTCGGGGCTTCCCATTTCTGATCCTTCGGATTCTCGCAGAAGCCGAGGACAAAAATATACGATGCGCTTTCACCGGGTTTCAGATCCACCTTCAGATGATGGCTTCCGACCGGCTGCCAGCCGTGGGCAATGCTGTTCCGGCTCTTTCCTTCCAGCACCGCCTGCGGATTGTGAAAACCGTTGTACATGCCGATGAAGGCTTCGCGCTGCGTATCAAAACCATCAATGGGTTTATTCACGGCATAAACAGCGTAGTGATTGCGGCGTTCACGATATTCCGTCTTGTGGTAAATTGCCGACCCCACCACTTCGACCTCACCGGTCGAGAAATTGCGCTGGAAATTGGTCTGATCATCCGCGGCATTCCACAGACAGAATTCTATGAAGCTGAACAGGTCCAGATGCTTTTCCTCCGTCCCGTCATTGGTCAGGATCACGCGGTTGATCTCGCAGGGGTCGCTGACCGGAACAAAGGCCTGCAGCTCTGCTGTTACCTTGTTCTTGCTGCCTCTGATAATCGTATAGCCCAGGCCGTGACGGCAGGACCAGGTATCAAGCTCCGTCTGTGTCGGCTGCCAGCCGGGATTCCAGATGGTGTCTCCGTCCTTTATGTAATAGTAGCGTCCTCCGTTGTCCAGCGGGCAGTTGTTGTAGCGGTATCTGGTGATGCGAAGAAGCTTTGCATCTTTATAAAAGGAATATCCGCCTGCTGTGTTTGAGATCAGGCTGAAAAAATCCTGCGTTCCCAGATAATTGATCCAGGGGAGCGGAGTCTTCGGTGTTTCGATGACGTATTCCTTTGCTGCGTCATCAAAATGTCCATATTTCATGGGTAGCCTCCTCATTCAATGTAATCAGCTGTACATCGTGTTCGTTGTGACGCAGGATTCTGCGCTGTACAGGCACAATGACATCTTCGAATACGTTTTCGCCCATATTATAGGCATAAAAATTCAGTAAACGCAACGCCGAAAACGTTTAAAATACAAAATTAGTAATAATTTACAAAAAATTATGGACCGAATTGTAAAACCTTGCGGATTGACTCGAAAACGTTTTAGTCATATGATTGAACCAACGAAAACGATTAAGAACATTGCTTCAGTTTTCCGGGCGGACAAATGAAATGGTAACGATCAGAGATATTTCGAAAAAATGCGGCGTGTCGCCCGCAACCGTCAGCAAGGCATTGAATGGTTATACAGATGTCGGGGCGGAAACGGCGAAGAAAATCCGGGAAACGGCACGGGAAATGCATTATATGCCGAACGCAGCGGCGAGACTTCTCAAAACAAAAGCTTCCCATAATATAGGGGTGGTTTTTGAGGACGAGACGCAGAGCGGTCTGGCACACGAATTTTTCTCCCAGATACTGAACAGTGCGAAGAACGAGATGGAGAGGAGCGGTTACGATATCACCTTCATCAGTTCGATGATCGGAGGCAATTCTTTTCTGGAACACTGCAGATACCGCAAATGCGACGGCGTACTGGTCGCAAGTGTGGATTTTACTTCCAGACAGGTAACAGAGCTCGCAGCAGGAGAGTTTCCGGTGGTTACCATCGATTATTCTTTCCCGGGACAGAGCAGCGTGATCAGCGACAACGTCGAGGGCGCTTATGAGCTGGTAAAGTACCTGATTCTGAAAGGCCACAGGAGAATCGCTTTTATACACGGCGAAGATACCCTGGTCACACAGAAGAGAATTGAAGGATTTTACCGCGGATGCGCGGAATACGGCATCCGGGTTCCGGACGAATACGTGAGAAACGGTGCGTATCACGACCCGGAGCGGACAAGGACCATTACAACAGAGCTGATGAAGCTTCCGACACCGCCGACAGCCATTCTCTTTCCGGATGATTACTCCTATATCGGTGGAAGAATTGCACTGGAGAGAATGGGATTATCCATTCCGAATGATGTCAGCGCGGTGGGGTACGACGGCATCGGACTTTCACAGGTCCTCCGCCCGAGGCTGACTACCTGGTTTCAGGATGCGGAAGGCATCGGAAGAAAAGCAGGGCGGAAGCTGATCGAGATGATCGAACACAGGGATACGGCGAAACCGGAGATCATCAAGGTAAAGGGCCATCTTCTGGAGGGCGATTCGGTCAGATCTGCTGCAGAGCCCCGATGAATGAGACAGAAGAAGCAGATGCGAAGATTTTTCAGGAAAAATCCGGCAGATGCTTTTCTGGATATAAAAGCTATCAGTTTTCATTTCAAAACAAAGGGAGGAAATGAATCATGAAGAAACGTATGTCAACACTGGTGAGCCTTGCCGTGGTTGCAGCTATGGCAGCTCCGATGGCAGCCTGCGGATCATCCAGCACAGCTACCAGCACTTCAGCATCAGCAGCATCCTCAAGCGCTGCTTCAGCAAGTTCATCTGCAGCAGAAGAGACATCTTCTTCCAGCAGTGCCGCTGAAGAGACAGCAGCAGCTTCCGAGAGCACAGAGGCTTCCTCTGCAGCTGATACCGGATCCGATGAAGGCAAGGTTCTGAACATCCAGTGCTGGAACACAGAGTTCCAGAGCCGTATCACAGATCATTATCCGGGTTATAAGAAGGTTGACGAGACCACCGGTAAGATCGGCGATGTAACCGTTAACTGGATCATCACTCCTTCTGATGACAACGCTTATCAGAACAATCTGGACAGCACACTTCCGGATAACGAGAGCGCATCCGCTGATGACAAGACGGATATCTTCCTGATGGAGGCTGACTACGCACTGAAGTATGTTAACTCCGATGTTACGATGAGCATGACTGATCTCGGCATCGATCCTGACAAGGATTTCGCAGATCAGTATCAGTACACCAAGGATATCGTTACTGATTCCGACGGCAACATGAAGGGTGCTTCCTGGCAGGCCTGCTCCGCTGGTCTGATCTACAACAGAGCCATCGCAAAAGAGGTTCTCGGAACGGATGATCCTGATGAAGTTCAGAAGTCAGTATCTGACTGGGATACCTTCAATGCAACCGCTTCCAAGGTTAAGGATGCCGGATATAAGATGACCGCAACCGTAAACGATACCTACCGTGTATATTCCAACAACGTATCTGCACCGTGGGTTGACGGAACAACCGTAAAGCTTGATGACAACATCAAGAAATGGGTTGATGACTCCAAGGCAATGGTAGACGCTGGCGAGACCGGCACAGATGAACTCTGGAGCGATGCATGGAGCGCAGGCTTCGCAGCTCCTGGCAATGTATTCTGCTACTTCGGACCGGCATGGCTGATCAACTTCTCCATGGGTGCTGCTCCGGATCAGGACGACGATGGATCAGTTGCTCATGAAGGCGGCTGGGGAATGTGCGTAGGACCGCAGAGCTTCTACTGGGGCGGCACATGGATCGCAGCAGCAACCGGTACAGATAACCCGACACTTGTTAAGGACATCATCCTTACCATGACGACCGACAAGGACGTTCTCAAGGATATCGCTACTGCTGATTCCGATTGCGTCAACAACAAGACCGTTCTTGACGAGCTTGCTAACTCCGATGAAGGCAACAATGCTATCCTCGGCGGACAGAACCCTTACAAGCAGCTTGAAGAGGGCGCTGAGAAGGTTGATATGAGCAATATCTCCGCTTATGACCAGGGTCTTAACGAGTCCTTCCAGACAGCTATGCAGGATTACTTCACAGGCAACTCCGATTACGACACTGCATATCAGGCATTCGTAACGAGTGCACAGGAGAAATATCCGGAGCTGACATTTGAATAAGTAGCATTCCGGTTTGGACCGTCCCCTCCGGATAGGCGGGGACGGTCATTTTATCACATCGGGGGAAAACGATGAGTGACACAACAGCAGTAAAAAAGAAAGCGGGCAGGATTACAAGGCATAATAAATACGGTTATATCTTTCTTCTGCCTTTTATGATCGTATTTATTATTTTTCAGCTGATTCCGCTGATTGAGACCATTTATTACAGTTTCTTCGAAAAATACATGTCCGGTCTGACACAGATCGGTCCGAATTTCGTCGGCCTTCAGAATTACGGAAAACTTCTGACCGGCGGCGAGCTGGGGAAGTACTTTGCAAATACGATGATCATGTGGGTAGCAGGATTTATTCCGCAGATCGTTGTTTCGCTTCTTCTTGCAGCGTGGTTTACGGATCCGTCGCTGCGGCTGAAGGGACAGAGATTTTTCAAGACGGTAATTTACCTGCCGAACCTGATCATGGCTTCCGCCTTCTCACTGCTGTTCTTTACCTTATTCTCTACCGTAGGACCGATTCATTCGATCGCAGCATCGCTCGGCCTGATCAACAGCAGTTTTGATTTCATGCAGAACACCGCAAGCGTTCGTACGCTCGTGGCTATGATGAACTTCCTGATGTGGTTCGGTAATACGACCATCCTTCTGATGGCCGGTATGATGGGCATCGACCAGTCCCTCTTTGAGGCGGCCGAGGTCGACGGAGCCACAGCGGGACAGATCTTCTGGAAGATCACGATGCCTCTGCTGAAGCCTATTTTCATTTACGTTCTGATCACTTCCCTGATCGGTGGTCTGCAGATGTTCGATGTACCGCAGATCCTGACAAACGGCGACGGAGCTCCGGCCCGTACATCGATGACGCTGATCATGTGGCTGAATAAGCATCTGTACAGCAAGAACTACGGTCTGGCCGGTGCGCTGTCCGTCATCCTGCTGATCATCACGGCAATCCTGAGTATCATCGTATTCAAGGTAACTGCTTCTGATGAAGTGAAGAAAGGCTGAGGAGGTGAAAGAACATGAGCAGTCAGGCAGCTGTTGCTGAAAAACCGAAAGAAAAAGGTTCTGTGCATGCACGCAGATTCGTCGCATACCTGGTTCTGATCATTCTGACAGTCCTCTGTCTGATATGGTTTTACATCCTTCTGATCAATGCGACACGTGACAAGAACGACCTTCGTGTCAACGGATTCTCGGCGGTGCCGAGCACGCATCTGATCGAAAACCTGAATAATCTTTTCCATGGTACGCAGCCCGTTCTGAGAGGTATGCTGAACTCCATTATCGTCGCCGGTCTGTCGGCGTTTCTCAGCACCTACTTCTCAACCATGACGGCATACGCGATCCACGCGTACAGATTTAAAGGCAGAAAGGTGATCTTCACCTTTATCCTCGCCATCATGATGATCCCGACGCAGGTATCTGCCCTCGGTTTCGTCGACCTCATGACGAAGATGCATCTGATGAACACATTCGTCCCGCTGATTATTCCGTCCGTTGCCGCTCCGGTAGTCTTCTTCTATATGAAGCAGTACATGGACAGCAACCTGCCCGGTTCACTGATCGAGGCAGCCAGAATCGACGGAGCGGGTGAGTTCAGAATTTTCAACAAGATTGTTATTCCGCTGATGAAGCCGGCTATCTCCGTACAGGCTATCTTCACCTTTGTATCGAGCTGGAACAACTACTTCATTCCTTCTCTCATCCTGAAAGACGAGGAAATGAAGACCCTTCCGGTACTGATCGCAGAGCTTCGTTCCGCGGACTTCCTGAAATTCGATATGGGCCAGGTTTACGCGATGATTGCATTCTCTATTTTCCCGGTCATCATCGTATATCTGTTCCTGTCAAAGAACATCGTCGGCGGTGTCACCGCAGGCGGCGTCAAAGAGTAAGACCTGTTTTCTTTTCTATTTTATTCCTTCTTCTTATGCGCCCGGCTTTGCAGCCGGGCGTCTTTTTATTCCCGTGTGATTACCTCTGCGGTGATCAGCAGCATCGTTTTCAGAAAAGTGAAAAGATGCTGTCGCCCGGCCTTCCGTTGCAGAGGCTGAGAACGACGGATGACGGCCGTCGGATGCATCATCCTTTTCGCTCCGGTCACATTCGCCGTGTATCTCCGTCGGCCATTCTCACCTTAAAAGGCGGCGCTGCGGAACGCGCCTGCTGACGCAGGCTTGAACGG
>ONOC01000090.1 GCA_900319355.1 uncultured Eubacteriales bacterium
ATGGGATTTGACGGGACCAGATGCCGGATTCACATGCCTTCCGGCAGCATCAGCGTGATGATTCCTGCACCGGGTACGCATATGATCTGCAACGCGCTCGCGGGCGCGGCGGTCGGCTGTGTCTACGGACTTGCGCCGGAGGAAATCCGGAAGGGCATTGAGAGCTATCAGGCGCTGGCGGGAAGGTTCAGAATCATCCGGAAGGGCAGCATCACGGTCATCGATGACTGCTACAATGCCAATCCGGCATCCGTGAAAGCAAGTCTGACCATTCTCGGCGGAGCGGCAGGCAGGAAGGTCGCCGTGCTGGGCGACATGGGAGAGCTCGGTGAAAAATCAGATGAACTTCACGCCGGGGTCGGAAGGGAAGCGGCTGCCGCCGGTATCGATGCCCTGTACTGTGCCGGTCCGCATATGAAATACGCCGCTGATACCGCAGCAGAGGGTGTGCCGGAGGTCCGTCATTTCGACACGGCAGAAGAACTGCTCGCTGCACTGCCTGAGCTGATCCAAAGCGGCGATACCGTACTGGTCAAAGCCTCCCATTTCATGGGATTCGACCGGGCTGTCGCATGTCTGACAGAGTAAGAGAGATCCGTGTTCATATACTGCCGGCGGCATGAGGAATTCCTGTGCCGCCGGCGTGCTTTTTTGAGGCCTTGAGGGGAACGCACCTGCCGGTTTATGACATATTTCCATATCCTAGGGTGACGCACTGCCATATGCAGGGAAAATACGCATAGAAAACGGACGGGTAATGAAGCTGAATTAATCGAATTGCACAATAAAAAATAGAAAACCGGCAAATTTCCCGTTGCATTTCATATGAACCTGTGATAGTATAGTCAGTGTTGAGAGACAATTATTTTCAATTCATTTAATTGTCAAAAAATACTGAACATATCCGAACTTTTACAAATCGTTTTCATATAGAGATGAGCCAAGCGAATGGAGAGTATGGTGGATGAACAGACTGCATCGCCATGCTTTTTTTATGCGGGAATCGAAAATGAACATTGGTCATTGACAGAACATTCACCAGAAAACGCCAACAACTTAACGCAGCTGAACAGATTTTTTGATAATTTAATGTTTCATTGTTTTTTCCTGCCGGGACAGGCAGCAGAAATAACCTGCCGGAGGAATGAATGATAGGGGAGAAACTGTATGGAACACAGGGAATTTATAGACAGAATCTGCGACGATCCTATCATAACCGCGGTGAAGAATGATGCGGGGCTGGAAAAGTCGTTTAAAGCAGATTCGAAGGCGGTCTTTATCCTTTACGGAGAGGTAGCCACCATCCCCGGAATTGTCAGGAAAATCAAAGCTCATGACAAAATCGCCATGGTTCATCTGGATCTGATCAACGGACTCAGCTCCAAGACGGCGGCCGTTGATTTTATCCGGAAATACACGGAAGCGGACGGCATCATCACCACCAAGGTGCCGCTGATGCAGTATGCGAGAAAACTTGGGCTCAACACCGTTCTCCGGTATTTCGTACTGGATTCGATCGCGCTTGAAAATATCAGAAAGCAGGCGCAGCCCGGCATGGTTCAGCCGGACATTATAGAGATCCTTCCGGGAGTTATTCTCCCGTCAGTAATAAAGCAGATTGATGAAATCAGCAGAGTTCCGATCATGGCGGGGGGCCTGATCAGAACGAAGGGTGAGGTACTCAGTGCATTAAACGGCGGAGCAGTCGCGATCTCCACCACTAATGAGGAGGCCTGGTTCCTGTAAATCAGGTGATGCGCCCGTCTGAAGCGGCGTACAGTCTGCCCGGGCACGGGCTTCGGACAGGACGCAGGAGAAGGTTTTTACCAAAGGAGGAAGATTATGGCAAAGTATGTAATGGCTCTGGATGCGGGAACAACGAGTAACCGCTGTATCCTTTTCAACCAGAAGGGGGAAATGATCTCAGTAGCACAGAAGGAATTTCCGCAGTATTTCCCGCATCCGGGCTGGGTTGAGCATGATGCGAACGAAATCTGGCAGACACAGCTGCAGGTAGCCCGTGAAGCTATCGAAAAAGCCGGCGCAACCTATCAGGATGTCGCAGCTATCGGTATTACAAACCAGCGTGAGACAACGATCCTCTGGGATCGTACCACCGGACAGCCGATCAGCCATGCTATTGTATGGCAGTGCCGCCGTACCGCTGATTTCACGACGAAGCTTCTTGCTGATCATCCGGAATACAAGGATCTGTTCCAGAAGAAGACCGGACTCGTGATCGATCCTTATTTCTCAGGTACGAAGATCCGCTGGCTGCTTGATCATGTAGAGGGTGCCAGAGAGAAAGCGGAAAAAGGCGAGCTGTGCTTCGGTACCGTTGATTCCTGGCTGATCTACAAGCTGACCAAGGGCAAAGTTCATGTAACCGATTACTCCAATGCATCCAGAACGCTTCTGTTCAACATCAACACGCTGCAGTGGGATGAGGAACTCTGCAGGATCCTCGACATCCCGATGAGTATCCTTCCTGAAGTAAAGCCTTCCAGCTGTGTTTACGGCGAGTCGGATCCGGAATTCTTCGGCGGCCCGATCAAGATTGCAGGCGCGGCAGGCGACCAGCAGTGCGCACTGTTCGGACAGACCTGCTTCACCAAGGGCGAGGCAAAGAATACCTACGGCACAGGTGCATTCCTTCTGATGAATATCGGTGATAAGCCGATCATCTCCAAGAACGGCCTGCTGACCACGATCGCATGGGGCCTTGACGGAAAAGTTGAGTACGCGCTCGAAGGTTCCGTATATGTAGCCGGCGCGGCTATCCAGTGGCTGCGTGATCAGGTGAGAATGGTTGATTCTTCACCGGATTCCGAATACTTTGCACAGCAGGTAAAGGATACCAACGGCTGCTATGTTGTTCCTGCTTTTACAGGACTCGGCGCTCCTTACTGGGATCCGTACGCACGTGGTGTTATCACAGGTATCACCCGTGGCGTCAACAAGTATCACATCATCCGTGCAACACTTGAGTCCCTGGCATTCCAGGTAAACGATGTGCTTCACGCGATGGAGCTGGATGCCGGCACGAAGCTGTCCGCTCTGAAGGTTGACGGCGGTGCCTGCAAGAATAACTTCCTGATGCAGTTCCAGTCGGATATCAGCAATGCTCCGGTTCGCCGTCCTCAGTGCGTTGAGACGACAGCTATGGGTGCTTCCTATCTGGCGGGTCTTGCCGTTGGTTACTGGGACAGCAAGGAAGACGTTATCAAGAACTGGGCGATTGACAGAGAGTTCGAGCCGGCTATGGATGAGGCAGAGAGACAGAAACAGCTGAAGGGCTGGAAGAAAGCTGTTGCTGCTACCCGCGGCTGGGCAAAGGACGACGAATAATCGCAGGAGAAGGTATTTCTTAAAAGGTGTTTAAGTTCCGGCCTTCGGCAATGGGGTGTCTGAAGGCCGGGACAGAAAAAAATCCGCGCCGGTGCGGTGTACGCCGGAACAGGTCTGTACCTGAATGAGAAAGGGGTAAATTACATGACAGCTCAGATGTTTTTAGCAGAATTACTTGGCACTATGATCCTTATTATCCTTGGAGACGGTGTTTGCTGTAATGTCAACCTTAACAAGTCCGGAATGAAGGGCGGCGGATCCGTTCAGATCATCCTCGGATGGGGCCTTGCAGTTCTGCTCCCGGCTTATACCTTCGGAGCAATTTCCGGTTCGCATTTCAACCCGGCAGTTACCATCGGCGCATTTGTTTCCAGCGCAATCCGCGGTGACGGAAGCTTTACAGCCGGTATGGTCGGCGGATATATCATAGCTCAGTTCATCGGCGCTATCCTTGGTGCCATGATCGTATTCGCACTGTTCCATGATCAGTTCAAGGCAACCGAAGATGTCGCAACAAAGCGCGGCGTTTTCTGCACCGGACCTTCCGTACGCAATACCGGACTGAACTTCCTTTCCGAGTTCGTATGCGGTTTTCTGCTTGTCTTCACACTGGACGGCATCGGCAACACAACTTCCGCAGCTTCCGGATTCAGCTGGTTCCTGGTATACGCAGTTATCGTTTCCATCGGCGGATCTCTCGGCGGTCTGACAGGATACGCTATGAACCCGGCCAGAGACCTCGGACCGAGGATTGCCTATGCTATGCTTCCGATCCCGGGCGAGAAGGATGCAGACTGGGGCTATGCATGGATCCCGGTTGTTGCTCCTGTCTGCGGCGGTATCGTAGCAGCAGCAGCTTACTGCGCGATTTTCGGCTGATAAGTTTCGTGTATACTGTATAAGTCCACGCGCCGCTTCGCACTGCGTGCTTTCGCGTCGCTACAGGCATTCGCATTCTCGCGATGCTTCGCATCGCTCCATGCTCATACCAAATCTAACTGAATATTGTACGAAGCATCGAGACATGAGGCGCCGAATCAGCATACAGTGGAGTATGTCTTTTCGGCGTCTTTTTTATACAGGGTTATCGTGATACCTGCAGGACAGGCATGATGTCTGCAGGGCATGCACCCTGTACGGATGCTTTGTCAGCAATATGAAAAAGTCATACATACATAACAGAAAAGAGGATACAACATGATTTATGATGTAATCATCATCGGCGCAGGCGTCACGGGCTGTGCGATCGCCCGCGAACTCTCCCGGTACAAAGCAGAGGTCTGTGTCCTTGAGAGAGAAGAGGATGTATGCTGCGGTACTTCAAAAGCCAATTCGGCCATCGTACATGCGGGCTATGACTGTGTGCCCGGATCCATGATGGCGAAGATGAATGTGCGCGGCAATGAAATGATGGACCAGATTGCAGAGGAACTGGATGTGCCGTTCAAGAGAAACGGCTCTCTTGTTGTCTGCATTCACGAAGATACACTCGACGGCCTGAAGGACCTCTATGACAGAGGTATTGCCAACGGCGTAAAGGGAATGAAGATCCTCAGCCGCGAAGAGACGCTTGCCATGGAGCCGAACCTTTCCGACGATACGCAGGGCGCACTTTATGCACCTACGGCCGGCATTATCTGCCCGTTCCGTCTGACGATCGGATTTGCGGAAAACGCCAATAAGAACGGCGTTGATTTCCGTTTTAATACGGAAGTTGAGAAATTTGAAAAAGATGATGAGGGCATCTGGCATATCCGCACAAACAACGGTGAGTACAAGACCAGATGCATCGTCAACGCAGCCGGCGTATACTCCGACCATTTCCACAACATGGTTTCGGAAGACAAGATCCACATCACACCGAGACGCGGCGATTATTACATCATGGACAAGGAGATGGGCAGCTTCGTTTCGAAGACCATCTTCCCGCAGCCTACGGCTTACGGCAAGGGCATCCTTGTAGCGCCGACGATTCACGGAAACCTGCTGGCAGGTCCGACCGCGATCGATATCGATGACAAGGAAGCTACGGCCACGACACAGGCAGGCCTCGACGCTGTCCTTGCAGGCGCCGGCGCTCATGTAAAGAATCTGCCGATCCAGAGAAAGGTCATCCGTGTATTCGCAGGACTCCGGGCTCATGAGGATCATCATGAATTCGTTCTCGGCGAAGTGAAGGACTGCCCTGATTTCTTCGATGCAGCAGGTATCGAGTCACCCGGTCTGTCCAGCTCTCCGGCCATCGGCCAGTACATGGCAGGTCTGATCAGCGACAAGTACGGTTTCGCGAAGAACGATCACTTCGATCCGATCAGCAAAGGCGTGCTTAATCCGCAGAAGCTTTCTCTCGAGGAGAGAAATGAGCTGATAAAGAAGAACCCGGCTTACGGCAATATTGTCTGCCGCTGCGAGTCTATTTCTGAAGGCGAGATCATCGACGCCATCAACCGTCCGCTCGGTGCGAGATCACTCGACGGCATCAAGAGAAGAACAAGAGCCGGCATGGGCAGATGCCAGGCCGGATTCTGCACTCCTCGTCAGATGGACATCCTTCACAGAGAACTCGGCATTCCTTATGAAAAAATCACGAAGATGGGCGGAGATTCCTACATTGTTCGTGAGCGTTCGAAAGGCGGCGAAGACAAATGATGAATTATGATATCGTAATCGTTGGCGGCGGCCCGGCAGGTCTCGCGGCAGCAGCTTCCGCGAGAAAAGCGGGCATTGACAAAATTCTCATTCTCGAGCGCGACAACCGCCTCGGCGGAATCCTGAACCAGTGCATTCACAACGGTTTCGGTCTTCATACCTTCAAGGAAGAGCTGACCGGTCCCGAATACGCACAGCGCTATATCGATCAGGTGCTCGAGGACAAAATCGAGTACAAACTGAACACCATGGTCATGGATATCTCCAAAGACCGTGTGGTCACAGCCATGAACCGTAACGACGGCATGTTCCAGATTCAGGCAGGCGCCGTCATCCTCGCCATGGGCTGCCGTGAGCGTCCGATCGGCGCACTCGGCACACCGGGCTACCGTCCGGCAGGCATTTTCTCCGCCGGTACCGCGCAGCGGCTGGTCAACATGGAAGGCTATATGCCCGGACGTGAGGTTGTTATTCTCGGATCAGGTGATATCGGACTGATCATGGCCAGACGTATGACGCTCGAAGGCGCCAAGGTCAAGGTTGTGGCAGAGGTTATGCCTTACTCGGGCGGCCTGAAGAGAAACATCGTTCAGTGTCTTGATGACTTCGGCATTCCGCTGAAGCTGTCCCATACCGTGATCGACGTGGAAGGCAAGGAGCATATCAGTGCGGTTACCATCGCTGAGGTAGGTCCTGACAGAAAGCCGATTCCGGGAACGGAAGAGAGATACACCTGCGATACGCTGCTTCTTTCCGTCGGCCTCATCCCTGAGAACGAGCTGTCCAGAGGTGCCGGCGTCGAGATCAGCCGCGTGACCAACGGACCGGTGGTAAACGAGAGCCTTGAGACCTCCATCCCCGGCGTCTTCGCCTGCGGCAATGTACTTCATGTACATGATCTGGTCGACTATGTATCCGAAGAGGCTGAAAGAGCCGGTGAAAACGCGGCATCATTCGTCAAAGCGGGCTGCAGAGATTCGTCAAGCGGCGAGGACATTCAGCTGATCGCAACGGACGGCGTTCGTTACACGGTTCCGAGCACCATCAATCTCGGACGTATGGATAAGATGCTTACCGTTCGTTTCCGTGTAGGCGCTGTTTACAAGAACGCGGCAGTCAGTGTATATTTCAATGACGAGCGTGTGATGCACAACAAGAAGAGAATCATCTCGCCCGGTGAGATGGAGCAGGTGATCCTTCTCAAAGACAAAGTGGCTGCCTATAAGGATCTGAAGAATATCACGATCAGGATCGAGCAGGATTAAGGAGGCAGATCAGAATGGAATCAAAAACAGAGTTAACCTGTATCGGCTGCCCGATGGGCTGCCTGATGACTGTCACAATGGAAGACGGCGAGGTCAAGTCAGTTACCGGCAACACCTGCGCCAACGGTGATAAATACGCACGCAAGGAAGTCACCAACCCGACAAGAATCGTCTGCAGTACGGCTATTGTCAGCGGCGGTGATCTGCCAAGAGTATCCTGCAAGACAAAAACCGATATTCCGAAGAGCAAAATTTTTGACGTAATGCAGGAAATCAACCGGATTAAGGTCGAAGCACCGGTAAAAATCGGCGATGTGCTTCTTGATAATGTCGCGGGAACAGGCGTTCCTGTCATTGCGACGAAAAATATCGAGAAGGTCGGCTGAAATTTAAAAAAATAGTTGCATTTTTGTAATACAGGGGATATAATTCGTTCTGTAAAAAGAATTTACCCTTCAAAAGATTTTTTTTACAAATTAATAACCCCTTATTAATTATTTATACTCCCCTCGAAATGCTCTGGTAGCTCCCCTACCAGGGCATTTCCCTTTCTTCGGATAACTTCAGACGGCTCTTTACACCGAGCGGATCCCGTTGGTATAGTATCAGAAGACACCCTGTTCAGCGTTTCAGCGGATGGAGAAGACAGATGACAGACAGATTGGAACTGATGACTCCCTGCCATTTCGGGCTGGAAGCCATGATGAAAAGAGAGATCACGGATCTCGGATACGACATTACGGAAGTGGAAGACGGGCGCGTCACCTTTGCAGGAGATGCGGAGGCGGTTGCGCTTGCCAATATTAACCTGAGAACGACGGAACGCGTCCTGATCAGGGTCGGCCGGTTCAGAGCCGTGACTTTTGATGAGCTGTTTGAGGCAACCAGGGCGCTGCCGTGGGAGGATTTTATCCCGAAGGACGGAAAGTTCTGGGTGGCAAAGGCGAACTCCGTGAAGAGCCAGCTGTTTTCGCCTTCTGATATTCAGTCCATTATGAAAAAGGCCATCGTGGAGAGGCTGAAGGGGATTTATCATGTCAACTGGTTCCGTGAAAACGGTGCTTCCTATCCGATCCGCGTCTCGATTGTAAAGGACATCGTGACCGTCGGTCTGGACACCACGGGCACCTCGCTTCACAAGAGAGGGTACCGTGTCAACACGGTTAAGGCGCCCATTGAGGAGACGCTCGCGGCCGGACTGATCATGCTGACGCCCTGGAAGGGGGACCGCATTCTGGTGGATCCCTTCTGCGGCAGCGGCACCTTCTGCATCGAGGCGGCCATGATGGCGAAGCATATGGCACCGGGCCTGAAGAGGAGTTTCCTCGCGGAGGAGTGGCCGGATCTGATTCCCGGACGGTGCTGGCAGGATGCCCGGGAGGAAGCGGAAGAGCGCATAGTGCCCGATGAGGAACTGGACACGGATATCCAGGGCTACGATATCGATCCCGACTGCGTGAAGATGGCGCGGGACAACGCGCGGCTGGCCGGCGTGGATCAGCTGATCCATTTTCAGCAGCGGCCGGTGGCGGAGCTGTCGCATCCGGGAAAATACGGATTTATCATCACCAATCCGCCCTACGGCGAGAGACTGGAGGACGAGAACACCCTGCCGGATCTGTACAGAACGCTGGGCGAGCGCGTTTTCGGCAGGCTCGATACCTGGTCCCTTTATGTGATCACCGGATATAAGCACGCAGAGGAATACCTCGGGAAGAAGGCAGCCAGGAACCGTAAAATCTACAACGGCATGCTGAAGACGTATTTCTATCAGTACCCGGGACCGAAACCGCCGAAGAGAAAATCTCAGACGGCATCCGGGGAGAGAGAAGAGGAACGGAAATGAAGCAGACGATCATATTTGCAACCGGCAATAAAGACAAAATGAGAGAAATCCGCGAGATCCTCGGAGGAACGGATACGGAGATTCTGTCGATGCGGGAGGCAGGCATCGCGTCAGATCCGGATGAAAACGGGGAGACCTTTGAAGAGAACGCGCTGATCAAGGCGCGCGCGGTCCATGAGATTCTGCCGGAACAGTACCGGGACGCGATCGTGATGGCCGACGATTCCGGTCTGGAGGTAGACGCCATGGGCGGGATGCCGGGCGTCCATTCTGCCCGCTGGATGGGACGGGACACCTCCTACCATGTGAAGAACGCAAAAATCATCGAGAACCTGAAGGATGTCCCCGTGGAGAAAAGGACCGCCCGCTTTGTTGATGCGATCGCAGCGGTGCTGCCTGACGGGGAGGCGTTTACGGTCCGCGGTATCATCGAGGGAAAAATCGGCTATGAGGAGCGCGGGGAAAACGGCTTCGGATACGACCCGATTTTTATGCTGCCGGATATGAGCCGGAGCACAGCGGAGCTGCCCCGTGAAGAGAAAAACAGGATCAGTCACCGCGGCAGGGCACTCCGCGCCATGGAAGAAAAACTCAGAGCACTGAAAGAAAATGAGTCAGCGGACGGAGAGAAGCGATGAAGAGAATTCTTGTGTGCAGCGATCTGCACGGAGAGAATGGTTTCAGAAATCTGCAGAAAGCGATCCGGAAGGAAGCCCCTTTTGATCTTTTGTTCTGCTGCGGGGATATCGAGA
>ONOC01000032.1 GCA_900319355.1 uncultured Eubacteriales bacterium
TCTCGCGGATGCCTTCGATCTGCTGAGGCGTCTTGATCAGACTGTGCTTCGGGACCTGACATCCCATGGCCTCAAAGTGTTCCAGTCTGTCATCAAATTCCTGATGACAGTATTTGTACTTTTTTCCGCTTCCGCACCAGCACGGGTCATTGCGCCCCGGTCTGCGGTTTGTAAGATGCAGCATCATACGCACTTCCTCTCTTCTGCTGCTCTGCCTGTCCTGATTCTGTTCCTGCGCCGTCCTGAATCAGTACCTGCGCTGTCATGATTCTGTTCCTGCGCTGTCCTGTTTACGGCGCTGCCGCTGCCTGTTCTCATACGGCACCGGCTGCTGTGCCTGTGGCATGCTTCTCAGCTGCCGTCGTCTTCCTGGAAACTCCGGTGCGGCTGTCGTTCCGGTGAAGGTCCCGGCCGGACTGCCGGTTTCACCGTCCGATCTTCTTGTTCTTCTTTACCGTGTACATGCGTTCGTCCGCCTCGGTGATGTATTCCTCGCAGGAAAGGCCGGGCTTTTCATCCGTGGAAAACTTTCCGATGCTCACCTGAAAAGCAAACGGCACGTGTTCCTTGTCCGTCTCCTCGTTGATCCTGTCCTGAATCCGGCTTTCCAGGCTGCGCGCGGTGTCATGTGTGATGTACAGAAACTCATCGCCGCCGTAGCGCATCGCGAACCCGCCGCGTCTGCGGCAGATGCCCGACAGAACGCCTGCCATGATGCGGAGCGCGATATCGCCCGCTTCATGACCATAGCAGTCGTTGATTTTTTTCATGTCGTCAAGGTCGATGAAATAGAAGCTGACATTTCTGCCCTTCTTCAGCATCTCCTCCACATACACTTTGCCGTATCTTCTGAATCCATAACGGTTGTACAGCCCTGTCAGTGAATCCGTCAGGTACATGTCGGAAAGCTTTTCATTCAGCGATCTCGTGTACATGCGGCTGCGCACCGATGCAATAATCTGCGCGATCTGCATGAGGATGACCTCAAGCACATTGTTATCCGAGAGCGGCGACAGACCATCCAGTGCGACATAGCCGTAGTTCTGATTGTGATCGTGCAGCGGGTAGATGACAAGCGTTCTGCAGTTATCATTCAGTCCCTTCGGAATGATTTCATTCTTGTTAAAGGACATATAGACATGCGTGTCCCTGTCCGCGTGAAAGCCGCGCGGTTTCTTTCCGGCAATCGCCATGAGCATCATCCTGTCCGGATAGTGCAGATAAGGCCGGTCCTCCGAATAGTTCAGTACGAAATCCGGATTCAGCGCGATGCAGGCCCACCGGCACTGCAGCTCACTGACAGCATCCCGTTCAAAAATCTCCAGCATCTCCTGCAGCGTCGATGCCGCCTGAAGATTCGGCAGGAGTGTTCCCTGAAGTCCGTACAGTGTACGCACGCCGTCAGACTGTATGTGATACATCTCGGACACCGCCCGGACGTCCACGGGACATTCGTGACAGCCGCACGATTCTGAAAAAATCGAGCAGCTCGGACTGTACTCATGCTCTGTTTTGCCCTTGACGCCGTTGGCAACATCGATGATATACTGGCACGCCTTTACCGCTACGCTGCGATAGTCTCTGGAAACCGTCGTCAGTCTCGGATCCGATACCTGTGCATCGGGAATGTTGTCAAATCCCGTGAGCAGCACATCCTCCGGGACCCGCACCTTCCTTTTCTTCAGTTCGCTGAGTGCGCCGAGTGCCAGCCAGTCGTTGGCACAGACGATGGCATCCGGCAGAGGACCGTCTTCCATAATCCAGCCCACAGCCCTGCTGCCCTCATCAACAGCCCAGGCATTCGCGTATTCCTTTCTGTCTTCCGGCGCCACGCCATGACGTTCACAGACATCCCGGAAGGCCTTTTTCCGCGCATCCGCTTCATCACTGCCGACAGGGCCGCTCACATAGGCGAGCGTCTTCACATGGTGTACGGAAAACAGATGCTCCACGATTTCTGACTGCGCACTGTAATTATCACTCCCGACAAAAACACTGCCATGAAGCGGATAATTCAGCGATGTCACCGTCACATCGTTCGCATCGCAGGTGCCCATGATATACTGCCTCATGATTTCCGGCCATCCCTGGTCACCTTCAATGATGATACCGTCATACTGTGTCAGGTCCGGTATGGCAAAGACTTCCATACCTCCCGGTCCCAGCCGGTTTCTTGCCACATTTTTACCGTCCACACCGAAGTCATCAAAAATATCCGCTCTGCACGAAGGATGCTGCTCTGTAAAATCCTGAATGCCGTGCAGATACTGATTGATCACTTCATAATTCCAGTCAGAGATAAAAACGGCAATTCTGTATTTTCTGCTGTTACTTTCTTCAGACATGTAAGAACCCCTCTTCTGCTGCCTGAATCCCTGCTGCCTTCTCTTCTGCCGGCCGCAGAGCCTGCCGCCATGATACAGCGGCAGCCCCCGCGGCTGATTTTATCCTTCAGATTTCTGTTCCCGCTCAGTCTGCGGAAGTGATCAGTTCCTTTGAATGCTCTTTATTCATCTTTACGCACATCTCAACCAGTTTGTCCACCGGAACGCCGTGAAGCTGCTGCTTCTGGCCGCGGACCGTGATGGAAACCGTCTGATCTGCCGCTTCCTTATCTCCGACAACCACAATATACGGATCATGGAAGGTCTTGAAGGTCTTGATTTTCTCGTTCATGTTCTTGTCCGCGTAATCCGCCTCAACACGGATTCCCGCATCCTTGAGTGCACGGACAACCTTCTTCGCATACTCGTTGTGCTCCGGACGGATCGGAACGACGCCGACCTGATAAGGAGACAGCCAGAACGGGAATGCCGCCTTGTAGTTCTCGATCAGGATACCGATGAAACGCTCCATCGATCCGAAAATCGCGCGGTGAATCATGACAGGCTGCTTTACGGTGCCGTCCTGCGCCATGTACTTCATGCCGAAGTTCAGCGGCAGCTGGAAGTCAAGCTGAATGGTACCCATCTGCCACTCACGGCCGAGCGCATCCTTCATCTGCAGATCGATCTTCGGTCCGTAGAAAGCGCCGTCGCCCTCGTTGATCTCATAGTTGCCTTCGCCGTATACATCATTGAGGATCGCCTTGAGATCGGCCTCCGCCTGATTCCAGGTCTCGATGTCGCCCATGTAATCGTCCGGACGCGTCGAGAGCTCTGCGCGGTAGGTCAGACCGAAGGTACCGTAGATCTCGGTGGCAATGCTCATGATATCCTTGATCTCATCCGCGATCTGATCCTCGGAAACAAGGATATGCGCATCATCCTGACGGAACATCTGCACACGGAAGAGGCCGTTCAGCTCACCGGATTTTTCCTTTCTGTGAATGACATCGACCTGATTGATTCTGAACGGAAGATCCCTGTAGGAACGAAGATGCTTCTGATATACCTTGATCGCATTCGGGCAGTTCATCGGCTTCGCGGCAAAATAGTCGCTCTCGTCTTCCTTCACGCCCGGGATGATGAACATGTTTTCTTTATAATGGCCCCAGTGACCGGAGGTCTGCCACAGCTTCGCGTTGGACAGCACAGGTCCTGAAATCTCCATGTAGCCATGCTCCTCGTGGATGCCTCTCCAGAAATCGAGCAGCGCATTGAACAGCTTCCATCCTCTCGGCAGCCAGTAAGGCATTCCCGGAGCGGTCTCGTCGAACATGAACAGCTCCTGCTGCGGTCCGAGCTTCTTGTGGTCGCGTTCTGCAGCTTCCTTCAGGAACTTCTTGTAATCCTTCAGCTGCTGCTTGTCCGGGAAAGCGGACACGTAGATTCGCTGAAGCTGGTCTCTCTTCTCATCGCCTCTCCAGTAAGCGCCGGAAATAGAGCGAACCTCGAATGCGACGTTCATCAGCTCCTGGGAATTGGCCACGTGCGGTCCGCGGCACAGATCCACGTAATCATCACCTGTATAATAAACCGTAATCTTCTCACCGTCGGGGAGGTCATTGATCAGCTCGGTCTTGAACTTCTGGTCCCTGAAAATCTCCCGTGCCTCTGCTTTGGTGACCTCTTTGCAGGTCCAGTCCTCGCGCCGTCTGATGATCTCGTGCATCTTGTCTTCGATGGGTTTGTAATCATCGGTAGTCAGGGTGCGCGGCAGAACGAAATCATAATAAAGTCCGTTTTCGATCTGCGGTCCGATCGCGTACTGTACATTCTCTTTACCGAAGAGTTCTATGACAGCCTTTGCGAGGATGTGTGCCAGTGAGTGACGGTAAACCTGTAAAAATTCTTCTTTTTCCATGATACATCTTTCTCCTTTGCTGAGGACGCCACCTGCGTCCTGCCTGATGTGATTTGAATTAGATATGCTCATTTTCTTTTCTGCCGGATCTGTGGGATGGCCCGAAGCAGAAAAAAAAGAAGCAAATCAGAACTATTGTATGCCCGGGGAGCTGTATTTTCAAGAGGGGCAATGTCAGACGGCGGCCGTCGGATGCGTCATTCTTTGAGCGACTTCACAGAGCCGATGTATCTCCCGGTCAGTCGAACCTGATAAGGCGAAAAGCGCGAGGACCCGTTCAAGCCTGCGCCAGCAGGCGCGTTCCGCAGCGCCGCCTTTCAGGTGAGAATGACCGATGGAGATACACGGCGAATGTGACCGGAGCGAAAAGGATGATGCATCCGACGACCGCCGGATCTGACATGAGTGAAAAAACAGAAGCAGGGCCATGCCCTGCTCCTCCGTTACCTTCTGCTGCGTATATATCTCATACACTCTTCGGCGGTTCCCTGAAGGAATCCGTCTTTTTTCAGTGTGATGACCACATCTTTTTTCGACAGGATCACAATCAGACTGCCGGTTTCAGTGATGTGCGCAATCTCGCTGAACGGCACATGATCGATGCCGTGTACCGTGCAGACAGAGATGTCCTTTCCGATCTCGACACGGACTGTCGGTGTCCCGTCTTTATATTTCTCTTTCTCGCGGTCTGCTTCCATCCGGAAGATTTTTTTCCGTCTGTTCGCAAGAAGAATCAGCTCCAGTACCGGAAAGGAGAGATACAGAAGATACAGGGGCTGCGAGAGAAGGATCACCGCTGCCACGATCACACCTGACAGCACCGCGAGCAGAATATAAAAAATCCTGAATTTCATGTTCCACCAGACCTTCCGTACCTCCTCTGAGACAGAAGGCGTGTGTACATAGACGTTGACGAAGATTTCTCCTCTGTCGTTCTCCTGCGTTCCGGATGCCCGGCCGCTGTCCCGCGTATTCTCCTCTGTATTCAAAGGGCAATCCCTCCTTTCCGAAGCTTATAAGGTGCTGTATGCCCAGCAGGCGCGGAGCTGATCCGCGATTTCGTCGTAGCTGAAGGATCTGCTGCTGTTGTTCCGGTTGTTCGGATCATGAATGATAATCTTTCCCTCGCTGTCGAGGCCGGACAGCACCATGATGTGACCGTAATACGTGAAATATCCCGGTCCTACGCTGCAGATGACCGGACTGCCGCTCCGAAGCGTCTCTTCGATGCTGCTCTGTTCCGTTCCGATCTCATCCGCCTGAACGCCCCAGTCCCGGCACCCATCGGTAAACAGGGCCCAGCTCGTGCCTTCTCCCGACACATAGTATCCGTTCGTTTCCGCATAGGACGCCACAGCGGCCGGCGTAGCCGCGGGATTCCCCGTGAGACCGACGATCACCATCGCCAGACTGGTCGGTCCGCAGCCGTCAAAGCCCATGACATCCGTACCGTACTGATGAAATCCCCACCGGTCGTCCCACTGATAGAAAAATGGGATTCCACCTGAGGTTTCATCCTTTGTCAGGCCCGTATCTCCCACTTCAGGGGTGATATTTCGGCCGTAATTGTACATAAAATGGATCAGACCCTCATTTCCTTCGGCAAAGGGCACCTTGTCCTCAGGATAGAGGTTCTCATGTGCCTGCACCCAGGCATATTCTTCCTCCGTGGAAAGCCCGGGGTTCTGATTTTCTGAAGAAGATACGGTCTCTCCGGATCCGGAAGCTGCGCTCTCCTTTGCCTGCGTCTCTGCAGATTCCGATGTTCCTGTCGTTTCTGCCCCGACGGCTGCACTGTCCTTCTGGACAGAGGCGGATGCTGCCGACGCGGAAGAGACCTGCACCGCTTCCATGTCGGTCGAACCCTGCGCCATCTGATCTGCCTCAGCCTCCGTAATCGACGCATCGGCCTCCGTGTGGTTGATCACCGTTGCCGCTATGACGGTTGCCAGCGCAATCACCAGCACGGAAACAGCAATGGCCATCGGCCTGTTTTTCTGTCTCCTCTGAAACTCGTTATCTTCTCTCTGCGCCTCCTCAGGGTCCACCCAGCCGTCCGTGTATTCATCGGACACCACGTCTCCGGACGCACTGTTCTTCCGGTTCGCGCCGGCTTCTTCCGTTTCTCCGTTATCCCCGCTTCTGCTGTCCGTCTCTGATGCTGTCCCGTTATCCGGTTCCCTTCCCCGGATATCTGCCCGGATCTGATCCCGGAATGAACGCGTTTCGTCATCTTCTCTGTCTTTCGGATTCAACGGAAACCTCCTGATCTCTCATCCTGAACGCTTTATATGCCCAGCAGCTTCTGTACGTCGTCCGCCGCAAAAATCACGCCGCCCTCCGCGGCGCCTGTCTCGATCTGATACAGCGCATTCGCGGCAAGTCTTTCCGCTGCCTGCTCCAGATCACGGCAGCCCGTCGTGCTCCTGCAGCTGTCAATCACCACGTCGACCGCCTCTTCGGGAACGACGCACTCGCCGGCCTTCATGCCCATCCGCTTCAGGACACGCGGCAGCGCATAATCTGTAAAAATCACTTTCTTCTCTTCCGGTGTGTAATCCGGAATATCGATCACCGCAAATCTGGAAAGAAGCGGTGCGCTGATTCTTGACCTGTCATTTGCCGTGGCAATCGGGTAGATGCCGCCGGTCGGAATCATGCATTCAATATAATTATCCGTATAACCGAGATTGTCAAGAAGCGTAAGCAGCGCATCCGCGGGACTTCCGCTCCCCTTTCCCTCATCGGCTTTATCCAGCTCATTTATAATAAAAACCGCATTCGACGTGTTGGCTCTGGAAAGTGCCTCCATAATCAGGCCCGGTTTGGCGTTCGCGTAGACACGCGGGCTTCCCGTCAGTTCCTCGGGATCGTTGATGGCACTCATATCGAAGGAGGCCCAGGGCAGTTTCAGAATCCTCGCCACCGCATAGGCAAGCTGAGACTTGCCGACACCGGCAGGCCCGACAAGCAGCAGTCCGTACGCCGGCAGCGTATGCGTCCTGTTGATCTGGATGATGGTCTCGATGATTCTCTGCTTCACCATCTCCATGCCGTAAAGCTCCTCGTCGAGGATTTTTCTCGCCTGCACGGGATCAATGGACTCGAAATAAGAATTCTTCCATTCGATGTTCAGCATCATGGACAGCGAGCGCTGCGCATGGCGCTTCTCATCCATGCTGATGGCCCCCGAGCGGATCAGCGCCAGATTCCGGCGCGCCCAGCGGCGGATATTGACCGGCAGCGTCGGTCCGGCACAGTCCAGAAAATCCGTGATGCTGTCCAGATCTGTGAGACGCACCTGCGTATTCTCCGCCTCATCCTGTCCGGCACCGTTCTGTGCCTCCTCTTCAAACGCGCGGTTTTCCGATTTCAGCAGCCGGCCGGCCGTAAACTGAAGGAAAGCATCTGCCCCCGAGGGCGCAGTGCCCGTGTAATTCACGGCGCGGATTCGTGTCACGGCGTACCCCTCTTCTGTCATCGTGCCGGAAAGCCGTACCTGTGTCTGATTCTCGCCGAGCCACTTCACAAGCGATACGAATCTTCTGTCGATCCTGATGATATCCGTCTGCGCCGGGGCGCCTGCGTCAGTGCGGGCAAATCCCGTGCGTCTCGAAGGGTCAAGAAAGTGTCCCCTGATGTGATGCGGAAAGGCATCTCCGTCTCCTGACACGGCAAAAATCATCAGCGGGTGCTCCGGGGATACTTCTCCCATCTCGCCGTCCGCAAGGGTCCAGGTGCATACCGGACCGGATGCCGCCTTCTGCTGTTTTCTCTGTTCGTTCAGATCAAAAACCATATCACCGCGTGCTCTGATTTCCATTTTGCGAACCTCCATGCCTGCCATCATGATCTGCAGTCTTTTAAACTATAACACATCAGAAGGACCGGTGTGTAACCTTTCATTTCAGAAGGACCGGTGTGTAACCTTTCATTTTCCGGTGACAGAAACGCGGAAGCCGCACCGGAAAAATCCGATGCAGCTCCCGCACACACATAACACACATATCAGGAGAAAAATGTCAGATGTTTCTGTCACTCCACATCCGCAAGCGCGGCGGCGTCTTCTTCGCCGGTGCGGATCTTCACGACTTTCGCCACATGGTATACGAAGATCTTGCCGTCTCCGATGTGGCCCGTATAAAGTGTCTTCTTTGCCGTCTCGATGACCCTGTCCACAGGGATCGAATGCACGATGACCTCAACCTTGACCTTCGGCAGCAGCGTCGAATCGACGACAGCGCCGCGGTATTTCTGTGTTGAGCCTCTCTCGATACCGGAGCCCATGACCTGTGTCATGGTCATGCCGGTGACGCCGAGCTCATTCAGCGCCTTCTTCAGGCTGTCGAAGCTGGACAGGCGGCAGATGATGGATACCTTGTGAATACCGGTATCAAGCTCCGGCGCCAGAGGTGCTTCCTGATATACCTTCACCGCGGCACCTTTCTGCGCGTCGGATGCCTTTGCGTACTCATCCTCGCCGAGATCCGTGTTCTCATTGGCATCAACGCCCATATCCGTGACATCGGTGATGGCAAAGCCGGAATAAGCGGATGCAAGACCATGCTCATGAATATCCAGTCCGTCGATCTCTACCTGAGCCGGTACACGGAGACCGATGGTCTTATCAATGATCCTGAAAGCAATGAACATAACCACCAGGACATAGGCATCAATGGCAATCAGTCCGAGCAGCTGAATGCCCAGCTGCTTTGCTCCGCCGCCATAGAAAAGGCCGACACCGACACCGTCATCACCTGTGCTGAACAGGCCGACGGCGATGGTTCCCCAGATGCCGTTCACCATATGAACCGAAACGGCGCCGACGGGGTCGTCGATTTTTGCAACGTTATCGAAGAATTCAACAGACAGCACAACGAGGATACCTGCGATAAAGCCGATGAAGAATGCACCCACCGGTGATACACAGTCGCAGCCTGCCGTGATGGCCACAAGCCCTGCCAGAGAAGCATTCAGCGTCATGGACACATCCGGCTTGCCGTATCTGATCCAGGTAAAAATCATCGCCACCACGGTAGCAACCGCCGCCGCAAGGTTCGTGTTCATGAAGGCAAGCGAAGCTTCATAGGCCGCCGCATCGCTGTCCATCGCCACGGTAGAACCGCCGTTGAATCCGAACCAGCAGAACCAGAGGATGAAAACGCCGAGCGCACATGCCGTGAGGTTGTGTCCCGGAATGGCCTTTGCTTTGCCGTCCTTATCGTACTTTCCGATACGCGGTCCGAGCATTGCCGCACCGAGGCAGGCGATCACGCCGCCGACGTTGTGAACCAGAGCACTTCCGGCGAAATCATGGAAGGCCAGATCTGCGAGCCAGCCGCCGCCCCACGCCCAGTGGCCTGAGATCGGATAGACAAAAAGAGAAATCACCGCGGAATAAACGCAGTATGCCTTGAAGTTCGTGCGCTCTGCCATGGATCCGGAAACGATCGTGGCAGCCGTCGCGCAGAACACAGTTTCAAAAATCACGTAGCACCACAGCGGCATGGTCTGCGGAACAACGCTGTTGGAAGCGGTATAGCTTCCGCGGATCAGCAGATCCGGGGTACCGATGATGCCGCCGAGACCTCCATTGAACATCAGGCTGAATCCGATCAGCCAGAAGCAGGGGGTGCCGATGCAGAAGTCCATCATGTTCTTCATCAGGATGTTGCCGGTGTTCTTTGCTCTCGTCAGACCGGATTCACAGAGTGCGAAACCCGCCTGCATGAAATAGACCAGCGCTGCACAGAGAAGCACCCAGGTGACGGTGTTCATATTGAATTTCATAATCTCCACTCTCCTCTCTTCCTCTCGAAGGTTTTTCTGAAATTCTCCGGTCTGACCGGAACCGGATGCGGGACACGGGGAACATGCCCTTAAATGTCAGAAAAAAAAAGGCGCCGGGGGATAGCTCCCCGGCGCCTTAGCCTTGGTACATGGTTACATTTTATTAAGTTTTTCCGAAAAGGAAATACTTAGTTTTGAGCATCAGCGATGCAGATTGGTGTATCCCATGAGATATTCATCGACCTCCGCCGCGCAGGCGCGCCCCTCGGCGATGGCCCACACGACAAGCGACTGGCCGCGGTGCATGTCTCCCGCGGTGAAGACGCCGGGTACGCTCGTAGCATAGGAGCCGGGCGCCGTCTCCAGTACATGACGCGGTGTCAGTGCCGTGCCGAAGGCTTCGGGCACATAGTCCTGACAGCCGGTGAAACCGGCGGCAATGATCAGCAGATCGCAGGGGATGATTTTCTCGCTGCCCTCGACCTCTGTCATTTTCCGGTTCTCAGATTTCACTCTGACGGTGCGGATTTTTTTCAGGGCGCCGCGTCTGTCGCGGATCAGCTCTTTGACCGTTGTCTCATAGACGCGGGGATCTCTGCCGAAGACAGCGATGGCCTCCTCGTGGCCGTAATCCGTCTTCTTTACCTTCGGCCACTCAGGCCACGGGTTGTCCGCCGCTCTTTCCACAGGCGGTTCCGGCATCATCTCCAGCGCCGTGACGGAGGCGCAGCCCTCTCTCACGCAGGTGGCGATGCAGTCGTTGCCTGTATCACCTCCGCCCACAACTACCACATGCTTCCCGGCGGCAGACACGAGGTTTCTGTCCTTCCGTCTCCCGTCGAAAAGCTCGGCGACCGTGCGGTTCTTCGTTCTGAGCACCGCCTTTGTCGTCTGCTTCAGGAAATCGACGGCGTACATCACGCCTCTGTCCGTCTCAGGATCCGCGGCATCCAGCTTTCTCGGGCGCTTTGCTCCGCAGCAGAGCACCACGGCATCCGCCTGCTCCTTCAGTTCATCGGCGCTGAGATCCGCACCGACATCGACACCGGTGACGAATTTCACCCCTTCTTCTTCCATGAGCCTGCGGCGGCGCTCCACCACGCGTTTGTCGAGCTTCATGTTCGGAATACCGTACATGAGAAGGCCGCCGATGCGGTCATCTCTCTCATAAACCGTCACCGAATGTCCTCTGTGATTGAGCACATCGGCCACGGCAAGACCGGACGGACCGCTGCCGACGACAGCGACGTGCCTTCCGCTCCTGACCTTCGGAATCTGCGGCCTGATATAGCCCTTCTCAAACGCCGTCTCGATCAGAAAAAGTTCATTCTCGTGAACGGTCACGGGATCACCGTGTTCTCCGTTCATGCACGCCTTCTCACAGAGTGCGGGGCAGACTCTTCCCGTAAACTCCGGAAAATCGCTCGTCCTGATCAGCCGCGTGAAAGCATGCTGCATGTGGCCTCTGTAGATCTGATCATTCCACTCCGGAATCAGGTTGTGAAGCGGGCAGCCCGTCACCATGCCCGAAAGCTTCATGGCCGACTGGCAGAAGGGCACACCGCAGTTCATGCAGCGCGCCGCCTGTTTTCTTCTCTCATCCACGCTGACCGGCGTGCGGAATTCACAGAAATTCTTAATACGTTCCTTCGGCGGTATTACCGTATTGTCTGTTCTGCTGTATTCAAGAAATCCCGTAGGCTTCCCCATCACGCGGTCACCTCCTCAAATGCTTCCAGCATGGCATTCTCGTGCGAAATGCCCTGCTTCTCATATTTGCCGATCGCCGCAAGCATCTTCGCGTAGTCATTCGGTACGATCTTCTTGAAGTCCTTTACACTGCTGTCAAAATCGCCGAGGATCTCCGCCGCGAGCGCCGAGCCGGTCTCTTTCTCATAGTCCTCCAGAATCTCCCGGAGTTCCGCAATATCATACTTGTCCCTGAGTTCCTGAAGAGAAACCATATCCTCATTCATCCGGTGATAGAGGGTGTGGTCCCGGTCAAGCACATAGGCGATGCCGCCGGACATGCCGGCCGCGAAGTTCTTGCCCGTGTGTCCGAGGATAACGGCGCGTCCGCCCGTCATGTATTCCAGACCGTGGTCGCCGCATCCCTCGGAAACGGCGATCGCTCCCGAATTCCTGATGCAGAACCGCTCTCCCGCCACACCGGAGATGTAGGCTCTTCCCTCCGTGGCACCGTAGAGCGCCACATTGCCGACAATGATATTCTCATCGGCGCGGAACGTCGATTTTTTCGGCGGAACGACAATGATCTTGCCGCCGGAAAGTCCTTTGCCGAGGCCGTCGTTCGCATCGCCCCCTTCGGGATAAAGGCGCCGAAGGACTGGCCGCCGCCGCCTTCCGCATTCACCACGAAGGTGTCGTCAGGCAGGGTGTTGCCGTAAGCCCTGGTGATCTCGTTGCCGAGGATCGTGCCGAAAGCTCTGTCCGTGCTGGAAACTCTGATGTGAATCTCCGAAGACGCGATACCTGCCTGAGATGCCGCAGCCGTATGCCTGCCGGCAGCCGCACCGGCGGAAAGAGAAACACCCTCCGCCAGAGATCCGTCCTCTTTCACCACGCCCTCTGCTCTGAGATGCGCCGTGATCGGATTATTCACAGGCACATCTTTTCCTGTCTCATGCAGTGCCTCATCCGAAAGGCCGAGCCGCTGCTGAAAGGCCGGAAGAAGCTTTGCCATATCCGGCGTTTTCTCCAGATGGAAGTTGTAAATATGCTTCTCATCAAAGTGCGAATGTTCCGCCTTCGCATACTTGGGATCGAGAATGGCAGAGAGATTCACAAGCTTTGCCCTGTCGGTCACGCGGTTCTCCCGCACAGTCAGGCAGTCGGTTCTGCCGATCATCTCATCCACGGTGCGGAAGCCGAGAGATGCCATGATCTCGCGGAGTTCCTGCGCCACAAATTTCATGAAGTTCATGACATATTCGGGTTTCCCGTGGAAACGCCTCCTCAGCTCCTCATTCTGCGTGGCGATGCCCTCAGGACACGTATCCTTAGAGCAGACTCTCATCATCATGCAGCCCATGCAGACAAGCGGCGCGGTCGCAAAGCCGAACTCCTCCGCCCCGAGCAGGGCGGCGATGGCCACATCGCGCCCGGTCATGAGCTTGCCGTCCGTCTCGATTCTCACGCGGTCACGGAGACCGTTTTCGATCAGGCTCTGATGCGCCTCGCTGATACCGAGCTCCCACGGAAGTCCCGCGTTGTGCACCGAGCTTCCCGGTGCGGCACCCGTGCCTCCGTCATAGCCGGAAATCAGGATGACCTGTGCACCGGCCTTGGCAACACCACAGGCGATGGTTCCGACACCGGTCTCCGATACCAGCTTGACGGAAATCCTCGCGCGGCGGTTGGCGTTCTTCAGATCATAGATCAGCTGCGCCAGATCCTCGATCGAATAAATATCGTGGTGCGGCGGCGGAGAGATCAGTGATACACCCGGCGTGGAAAAGCGGATTTTTGCCACCCACGGATAGACCTTCTTTCCGGGCAGGTGACCGCCCTCGCCGGGCTTTGCGCCCTGCGCCATCTTGATCTGAATCTCGTTCGCACTGTTCAGGTAGGCGCCCGTCACGCCAAAACGGCCGGATGCCACCTGCTTGATCGCTGAATTCCAGATCGTGCCGTAACGGTCGGGGTCCTCGCCGCCCTCGCCGGTATTGGACCGGCCGCCCAGACGGTTCATGGCCTCTGCCAGCGTCTCGTGTGCTTCCTTCGAAATCGAGCCATAGCTCATCGCACCCGTCTTGAACCTCTTCACGATCTCGGAGACAGGCTCCACTTCCTCCAGCGGAACCGGTTTTCTGTCCGTCGCGAAGCTCAGCATGCTGCGGAGTGTGTGCGGCTTTGACGGGTCATCCACAAGCGATGTGTACTCCTTGAATTTTTCATAGCTTCCGCCCTGTACTGCCCGCTGAAGCGCGATGATCGTCTCCGGGCTGTACATGTGGTCTTCCTTGTCATTTCCGGAGCGGAGATAATGGAAGCCGGGGCTGTCGAGCGACGTATCCACGCCGAGGCCCATCGGGTCAAAGGCGTGATCGTGGCGCCAGGTGACGCCGTCCGCAATCTCCCGGATGCCGGCGCCGCCGACGCGGTTGACGGTGCCCGGGAAGTAACGGTCCACAACCTCATCCGAAAGGCCGATCGCTTCAAAAATCCTCGCCGACTGATACGACTGCAGCGTGGAGATGCCCATCTTGGCGGCGATTTTTACCACACCGCCGAGCAGCGCCCTGTTGTAATCCTCAATCGCCGTGTGGTAATCCTTGTCGAGGATGCCGGTATCGATCAGTTCCGCGATGCACTCGTCCGCAAGATACGGGTTCACGGCACGGGCACCGAAGCCCAGAAGGCAGGCGATCTGGTGCACATCCCTCGGTTCTCCGGATTCGAGAATCAGGGAGACGGCGGTCCGCTTCTTCGTCATGATCAGATGCTGCTCCACCGAGGATACGGCCAGCAGCGACGGCACCGGCAGATGGTTCTCATCGACGCCGCGGTCGGACAGAATGACGATATTGCTGCCGTTGGAAATGGCGCGGTCCACCGATACGTTCAGCTGCTCGAGCGCTCTCTCCAGCGATGTATTCTTGTAGTAAAGAATCGACACAGTTGAGGCATGGAAGCCGGGATGGTCAAACGCGCGGATCTTCATGAGGTCCACACTGGTCAGGATCGGATTGTTCACCTCAAGCATCGTGCAGTTATCCGGTTTTTCCTGAAGAAGGTTTCCGTCGGAGCCGAGGTACACGGTCGTGTCCGTGATCACGCGCTCGCGAAGGGAGTCAAACGGCGGGTTCGTCACCTGTGCGAACAGCTGCTTGAAGTAATTGAACAGCAGCTGATGCTGCTTCGACAGCACCGCGAGCGGCACATCGTGACCCATGGAGACCGTCGGTTCGACACCGTTCTCCGCCATCGGCAGAATGACATCCTTCACATCCTCATAGGTGTAGCCGAAAACCTTGTACAGGCGGTCGCGCTCTTCCTGCGTGTGCGAGGGCACCTTGTGATTCGGCACCTTCAGATCTTCGAGTTTCATCAGATGCAGATTCAGCCACTCGCCGTAAGGCTGGCGGGTCGCGTAATACTTCTTGCACTCGTCGTCGGAGATGATCCGCTTCTGCTTCGTGTCGACCAGAAGAATCCTGCCGGGCTCGAGGCGTGATTTTTTCACGATATGCTCCGGGGCAATGTCCAGAACGCCGACCTCGGACGAAAGGATCAGCCGGTTGTCATCCGTTACATAGTAACGGGAAGGACGAAGGCCGTTCCGGTCGAGCGTCGCGCCGACCACCTCGCCGTCGGTGAAAAGAATCGCGGCAGGGCCGTCCCAGGGCTCCATCATCGTCGCATAATAATGGTAAAAATCCCGCTTCTCCTCGCTCATGAACTGGTTGTGTTTCCACGGCTCCGGGATGATGGTCATCATCGCGAGCGGCAGATCCATGCCGTTCATATAGAGGAACTCCAGCGTATTGTCCAGCATCGCGGAATCCGAGCTCTTCGACTGAATCACCGGGAAGATTTTGTCGATGTCATCCTCCAGGACAGGAGAGGTCATCGTCTCCTCACGGGCAAGCATACGGTCGATGTTGCCGCGGATGGTATTGATCTCGCCGTTGTGCGCGATCATCCGGTACGGGTGCGCGCGGTCCCACGAAGGCGTGGTATTGGTCGAGAAACGCGAGTGCACGATGGCAATCGCGGTCGCATAATCCCTGCTCTGCAGATCGTCATAGAAGCTGCGGAGCTGTCTGACCAGCAGCAGTCCCTTGTACACGATCGTGCGGGATGAGCAGGAGCAGATGTAGGTGTCATCCGAGCTCTGCTCAAACTCACGGCGGAGCACATAGAGTCTCCGCTCAAAACTGATTCCCTTTGCGATATCCTTCGGTCTCTTCAGGAAACACTGCTCAATGTACGGCATGGAATCCAGTGCAATACCTGAGAGGATCTCCTGATGCACCGGCACTTTTCTCCAGCCGAGTACGGGAATCCCTTCCTTCTCCGCAATGACCTGAAACATCCGCTTGGCGAACATTCTCTTCATGTCGTCACGCGGGAAAAAGAACATGCCGATGCCGTAGGACCCCGCGCCGCCCAGTTCAAATCCCGCTTCCGCTGCAGCCTTCTTAAAAAAGCTGTGGCTGATCTGCATCAGAATGCCGACGCCGTCGCCGACCTTGCCCGTCGCATCCTTGCCGGCTCTGTGCTCCAGTTTCTCTACAATGTGAAGCGCATCATCCATGACGGAAAAATCCTGCTTCCCGTCAATATTGACGACAACGCCGATACCGCAGGCATCGTGGCTTTCCTGCAGTGCCGTCCAGCGCTGCTTCTCAGCCTCATAATCCCTTCTGTTCCGTTCTTCCGTATTTCTTTCCTTCATACACTCACCCGTCATTCTGTTCTGTGTGCTGCCTCTCTTCTTCCGATGAAACTTTCACGGTGCAGCTGTCTTACCTCTTTCGCCGAAAAAAGGGGTTCAACCGGCAGCTTTTCTGCCAGTTTGAACCCCCGGTACTGTATCCCGTTCTGACCGATCCGCTGTTATCTCAGGGAGAACAGCAGTTCCGCATAGGTCGGATAATCCAGGTATTCATCCGGAATCAGTTTTTCTGCACAGTCCACGGTTGCGCGGAGCGCCGTCATATCCTCAAGGACAACGGTATGATAATACTGCGCATCCTTCAGCACATCGCTCTCGCCCTCTGCCTGTCTGGTATCCTTCTCCAGTCTGTCGAGCTGGTCGAGGATTTTTGCGCCGGCCTTGTCGAGCTTGCGGATGATTTTCTCCTCAAGCGCACTGTCGAGATCCGGAATCACTTTCTTCTTCTGAACCACTTCAGAGGACAGCGCTTCCTCGTATTTCACCATGCCGGAGATAAAATCTTTCCTTACCATTTCCTGCATGGTCAGCGACTCGATGTGAATCGTCTTCGCATAATTCTCAAGGAAGATCTCGTATCTGGAGTTCAGCTCACTTTCGGTGAATACATGATGTGAGGTGAACAGCTTCACGGACTTGTCGGAGATCAGTCTCGGCATGGCATCCGGAAGGGACTTGAGGTTGTCCAGTCCTCTCTTCTCTGCCTCGGCGATCCACTCATCGGTGTAACCATTGCCGTTGAAGACAACTTTCTTATGCGCATCCAGATATTTCCTGAGGACAGCCATGATCTCGGCGTCCTTATTCTCGCCGTCGATATCTTTGATATCCTCGTAGATCCGGTCGAGTTCCTCAGCGACTGCCGTATTCAGCACAATGTTCGGGTCTGCCACGGAAAGGGAGGAACCGGGCATACGGAACTCGAACTTATTGCCTGTAAACGCGAACGGTGAGGTTCTGTTGCGGTCCGTTGTATCTCTGGTGATATGCGGAAGGACAGATGCGCCCATCTCCATCTTCTGCTTGGAAATCTTCTGAAGCTCGGAGGTGTCACCGCTGTCGATGGCTTTCAGCACTGCCTCAAGCTCATCGCCGACGAACATGGAGATGACAGCTGGCGGTGCCTCGTTGGCTCCCAGTCTGTGATCGTTTCCTGCCGTCGCCACGGAGGTGCGGAGCAGATCCGCATATTCATCAACTGCAGAAACAACGGCGATCAGGAAAACAAGGAAGGTCGTATTGCTGATCGGATCCTTGCCCGGGTCGAGCAGATTTTTGCCGTAATCGGTCACGATGGACCAGTTGTTGTGCTTGCCGGAACCATTGATGCCCTCGAAAGGCTTCTCATGAAGCAGGCACGCGTAGTTATGCTTGTCCGCGACCTTCTTCATCATTTCCATCATCAGCTGGTTGTGATCAACAGCGATGTTTGCCGTTTCAAAAATCGGCGCCAGCTCATGCTGTGAAGGCGCAACCTCGTTGTGCTTGGTCTTCGCCGGAACACCGAGCTTCCAGAGCTCGCGGTCCAGATCGTGCATGTACTCGGATACCTTCGGTTTGAGAACACCGAAGTAATGATCCTCCATCTCCTGGCCCTTCGGCGCCGGCGCACCGATCAGCGTGCGGCCGCACATCACGAGGTCTGTTGGCTTGAGATAGAGATCCTTGTCGATCAGGAAATATTCCTGCTCTGCTCCGACGGTGGTATCGACATGCTTTACTTCCTCATCGCCGAGTGTCTTCAGCACTCTGACAGCAGAACTGGAAAGCGCCTGCATGGAACGCAGAAGCGGGGTCTTCTTGTCGAGTGCCTCGCCGCCCCAGGACGCGAATGCCGTCGGGATGTAGAGCGTACCGTCTTTAATGAAAGCGGGTGAAGAAGGATCCCACGCCGTATAACCTCTCGCCTCGAAGGTGGCTCTGAGTCCGCCTGACGGGAAACTGGAGGCATCGGGTTCACCCTTGACCAGTTCCTTTCCGGAAAAATCCATGATGACGCCGCCGTCTCCGGTGGGGCTGATGAAACTGTCGTGCTTCTCAGCGGTGAGACCGGTCATCGGCTGGAACCAGTGGGTAAAATGCGTAGCGCCTTTCTCAAGCGCCCAGTTTTTCATGACCGCAGCGACGGAATTGGCTACATCAAGTTTGAGATGGGATCCGTTTTTCGCTGTCTCGCGAACCGCGCGGTAGACATCCTTCGGAAGTCTCTCCTTCATAACCCTGTCACTGAATACAAGGCTTCCGTAGATCTCAGGGATACCTGTTACTTTTTCCTCTTCCATATCTGCCTCCTTCATTGTTGATAAGCCGGAAAGCTTATCTGACACCGGCACGCCGAAGGGAGTTCCGCCAGGAAGGGCGGCGGGCTTTACAGCGCACCAGAAAAGGCGCCACCGGATGCGCAGTGCACCCGATGACGCCTTCGTCATTTCGTAATCTACGGATGATTATAAAGTCGTAAGTTGTGCTTGTATATACTTATTTTTGAGCATCGTGTCTTGCAGACATCTATGCCGCGGCTGCAGCGCTGCGATTGTTGTAGAGGTACATGGCTACGCCCGCGCCGCAGATGAGAATGATGCCCGTGATGCTCATCGCATCCGGAACCTCACCGAACAGGGCATAGCCGAAGATGCCGGCAAAGATCACCTGCGTGTAGTCGTACACGGAGATCTCTTTCGCGGGTGCGAAGAAGTATGCCTTTGTGACAAAAACCTGTCCGATCATGGCGCCTGTACCGGTGAGTATGAGAAACATCAGCTCGGTCACTGTCGGTACGACGAAATGAATCGCCGCGACAGGTACGCAGACGCACATGGAAAACAGCGAGAAATAGAAAACGATCAGCGTCCCGTTCTCACCGTTCATTCCGAGCTTTCTCACCCAGGTATACGCAAAGCCGGCCGATGCGCCGCCGATCACGCCGATGACCGAGGGCAGGAAATCGCTTCCCTGAAACGCCCCGGGCTTTACGATAAACAGCATGCCGGTGAAGGCCACGATAACGCCGAGAATCTGCGCTTTCTGCGGCTTCTCATGAAGAAGAAACAGCGAGAACAGAATGGAAAAGAACGGTGCCAGCTTGTTCAGCATGTTCGCATTGGCCAGCAGCAGCACGCCGCAGGCATAGAAATTGCAGAAAATCCCGATGGTACCGAAGACTGACCGGATCAGTATACCCGTTCCGTTTCCCTTCTTCGGGCGGAAGCTCTCGTGATGCGCCTTCATGACGCCGAAAGCAAAAAGCAGCGCCACCAGATTCCGGAACAGTGCCTTCTCAAAAAAAGGGATCCTGCTCCCCGCCAGTTTGACTCCGGTCGACATCAGGGCGAACCCCATGGCCTCCAGGAGCACGCAGATAATGCCCTTCTGCCGGTTTGTCAGGCCCTTCGTCTGCTGTCCCGTCTGTTGTCTCATCTGCTGTCCCGTCTGCTGTCCCGCCTGCTGTACCGTCTGCTGTCCCGTCTGCTGCTGATTCTGATTGTGTGATGCCTCATTATTTTCAACTTCAGTCAAAATTTCTCAGTACCTTTCCGTCATTTTCTTCTGTTTCCGTCATTTTCTTCTGTTTCGATCGGTTTATCTGATGCCGTCAGTTTACCTTCAGTTTTCTCTCCATCATGTCCGGGTTTGACGCGCAGTGCAGCGCGGTATCCCTCGTGATGATACCCTTCTTATACAGATTCAGGAGACTGTTGTCCATGGAGATCATGTCATCGCCGGCAGAACCGTAGATCACGCCGTCGATCTGATAGACCTTGTTGTCTCGGATCATGTTCCTGATGGCCGGCGTCACCGTCATGATTTCAAATGCCGGCACTCTTCTGCCGTCCGTCGTCGGCACGAGCTGCTGCGAAATCACCGCGGTCAGCACCGTTGACAGCTGTACGGCGATCTGTTTCTGCTGGCTTGCCGGAAAAACATCGATGATACGGTTGATCGTATTCGATGCCCCCATGGTATGCAGCGTTGAAAAAATCAGATGCCCGGTCTCCGCTGCCGTCATGGCAACCGAGATGGTCTCGTAATCGCGCATCTCGCCGAGCAGAATGACATCGGGGCTCTGACGGAGCGCGGCGCGCAGCGCAGTCACATAGCTCTCCGTATCGACGTTGATTTCCCTCTGGCTGACGATACTTTTCTTGTGTCGGTGCAGGAACTCGATCGGATCCTCCAGCGTAATGATATGCGCCGCCCGGTTCTCGTTGATATGTCTGATGATGCAGGCGAGCGTCGTTGATTTGCCGCTGCCGGCAGGGCCCGTGACCAGCACCATGCCCCTGGACTGCATGCCGGTCTGAATCACACAGTCCGGAATGCCGAGCTTCTCCGGATCCGGCAGTTCGAATACAACGACCCTGATCACCGCAGAATACGTACCTCTCTGCTTATACGCGCTCACACGGAAACGCGACAGGCCGGGTACGGCGAAGGAAAAATCATCGTCGCCCTTTTCAGTGAGCCTGGTCATGTCTCTGTCATAAGCCAGATGATAAATCTCGCGCACGATTCTCTCGGTGTCCTGCGGCATCAGCTTTTCGCCCTGCTCAATGGTCACAACACCGTTCTTTCTGTAGGAGATCGTCGCGCCGGCAATGATAAAAATATCCGACGCATCTATATCCACGCATTGTCTCAGCATTTCCTCAGCTGTCATCCGTTCAGTCCCCGCTTTCTCTTCCTGTCTCCCGTCATATATTCTGTCAGATGTGTCTGCGCCTGTCAGATGCTCCTCCGTCCGTCAGATGCTCCTCTGGCCGTCAGATGTGTCTGCGGCAGTCAGATGTGTCCCTGTCCGTCAGATGCGTCTGTGCCAGTCAGATGTGTTCCTGTCCGTCAGATGTATCTGCGCCCGTCAGATGCTTCTCCGTCATGGCAGCTGCAGCACCGGAAGTGTCTGCTCCGGCTCCCACGCCGCAGATGTCTCTACTCTCCATTTCAGCACGGTATAATGAGGCGTTTCCGCGTCCGTATCCGCTTCCAGTGCGACAGAAAGCACATGGCTGTCATCCACCGGAATCTCATACGAAGGCGTGCTCTCATCTGCGCTGATTTTTTCACCCGATGAAACCTGATCCGCCAGCTCCCTGTTCAATGCCGCCAGCTTTTCTTCCGCCTGATTGCAGGCCGTGTAATAGGCGGTCTGGTTTTCCGCATTTTTCTGACTGGCATGGTAATCGTTGCGTGCCGTCACCAGCGAGATTGCCGCAAAAGTGAACAGACACAGGATCAGAAAAACTACCATCAGCAGAGGCAGACCGAACGGTGCCGGTGCCGACTGCTTCTGATCATTTTGTTTTTTTCTGCGGAACGCCCCCGGTGTGCCGGACCAGATGCCGCTGTAGTCACCGGCATGTTCCGAAGTTCCGCTGCTCCCGGCATATGCGCCATACCGGTCATTCCGTCCATTTCCGTCATTCCAGGCACTCATGACGCCGCCTCCTCAGTCCCGGATTTCAGAGGATCCGATGTATTGACGGCCGAAGCGGATACATCCGATGTATTGCCGGCCGAAGCGGATACATCCGATATATTGCCGGCCGAAGCGGATACATTCGAAGAAAGTGAATTTTCCACCGTCAGGTCATAAACGGAAGTGCCGTTTTCCGTATCATCCGCCGGATATACATGAAGCCCGGCCGTCAGCAGATCACGGTCTTCCGACAGATCCGCCGTCAGCTGATAGGCACTCTGCCCCGTCGTTTCCAGAAAATCATCATCCAGGGCAATCCTCACTTCTGTTATGCCGCTGCCGGTATCTTTCACAGGTGCGCTGATCTCTGCATGCGGATACAGCTGTGTCACAAGCCGGCAGGCATCGTCCACGCTGACCGCTCTGCTCAGCATCTCCGCCAGATTTTTCTCGACAAGGACCGCCGAGTTCAGCTCCTGCGATTTCTTATTCATTTCGTGAGCCTTCGCGAACATGGAGACGCAGATCGCCGCAGCCATGAAAAAAATCAGCATGGCCAGAATCAGCTCAAGCAGGAAAAGGCTCGTTGCTTTTTTCTTCACGATGACGCCTCCTCATCTGCACTGCCCGCAGAGCGGACGGCCACAACCGTCTCCGCCTTCTTCCCGCCGGCATCCACGCACATGAAATGGAAAATCCCGTCGCCGGTTTCCTCCGGCACGAACTGCTGCGCCCCGATGATCCCCGTGCCGGCGCTCAGCTCGGCTGTCGTATCATCCAGCACCGTCAGCTCACACACCTGGCCGTTGTACAGGTAAATCAGGGTTCTGTATGCGTCACTGCCGTCGTCATTTCTCAGAACCAGCGCATCCGTGCCGTCAAAATCCTCGACGGACACACTCCCCGCCTCATCGTTCTGTCTGATCTTCTGCGTCACATAGGAAAGAAGCGTCCGCGCATTGTAATTGTCGCCCGATTTCTCAACCGTCGACTGATAGACGCGCGCGCCGAACAGAATCACGAGAATGGCTGCCGTCGCAAAAAACGCAAACAGCACAATCGGAAATATGATCTGCGCCAGCGAAGCGCCTTTTTTCACTTTTCCTCCGAATCGCCTCATAAACTGCTCCCTGGAAACTGATTACCCCTGCTGATCATCCGAATTTCATTTCATGCGCTGAACCGCAGGAACTCACAGAAACTTCATTCCTGCTCATCCTGATTTTTGCGGATAATGGTCACCACCGGCCGGATATTGGAACCCCGCACCTGGTAATCGACAAAAAATTCATGCTCGTCATAGGTGAGCCCGTAATTTTCCTTCAGATACGCCAGACTCTCAGGATAGCTTCCCTCCATGGCGTAGCAGGTGGTGATGTCATTTTCCAGCGCCGTTTCAAGGCTCTCCTCCTGACGGACAGCATCTCCCTTCGCGAGGGCATCGACCGCGACCGCAAAAATCACCACAATCGCAGCGCATCCGATCACCGTCAGAAGAATGCCGCGTATCCCGCTTTTCTTTCTGCTTCCAAATCGCGCCATGATCTATCCCTTTCCAGATCCATGTGTCTTATCCCTTACCAGAACCATGTGTCTTCATGCCTTTCCGGCCGTTACAGAGATGACATGATGCCCAGCAGCGGGAACATGACACTCAGCAGTATCGCGCCGATCAGCACGGACAGAATGATGACCAGCGTCGGCTCGACCGAAGCCAGCCGCCGGTTCAGCCGGTCATCCGCCTCATTTTTATACAGCTCCGCAATCTGCGCCAGCACCTGGTCCAGTGTACCGGTTTTTGATCCGAGCGAAGCCATTCTCGCACAGATGCCCGAAAAAATCTTCTGCTTTTGCAGACTGTCCGCCAGCTCTCCGCCGGCAGCGACTTCATTTTTTACTTCCTCGAGCTTCTTCTCGTACTGCTCATCGTCATTCAGCCCGGAGGCCAGTTCCAGTCCCTGCTCCGGTGTAAGACCGCTCGAGAGCGCCATCGACATGACACTGGCAAACCGATAGGCCGCCGTCTCCTCATAGCCCTTCCGGATCGACTTGAAGTGATAGCCGAAATTATGCCAGAAGCGGATGCCCTCCGGTGTCAGGCGGCTCACGAAGATGATCAGAACCACAGAACCCACGATCATCAGTACGGACACGGAATAGGTCCGGATCACACGGCCGATATTCATCATCAGCAGCGGGAATCCCGTCATCTCCGTTCCCAGTTCGTGGAAAACCTGATCAAAGACCGGCATGACTTCAACCATCAGCACGATCACAACCACGATCATGATCGCCGTCAGGAGAAGCGGATACATGATGGAATTCGTCGTATCCCGCCGGATGTCCTCCTCGTTCTCATAGTACTGTTCCAGCGAGGCCATGACCGTATCCAGATTTCCCGTTTCCTCGCCGATTCTGACCATCCTGCACATATAGGGAGGAAAAACGCCCACCGACTCGAGCGCAGGGGCGAGCCGGCCGGATTCTTCCGCCGCATCCAGAATCTCAGACAGCAGCTTCCGGTCTCCCTCATCCTCCGTATCATCTCGCATGATGGTAATGCCCTCAATACCCGAGATGCCGGCCTTCAGTACCAGTCCCATCTGTCCGGCAAACGATGCGATCTCCGGATTGGACAGATACCTGGTTTTCTTCTGTTTCTGTGTTTTCTTCAGTTTCTGTGTTTTTTCCCGTTTCTGAGCTTTTAAATTTTCATCCATAACCCGTTCCTCTGCAGCCTGTATTGGAAACCTGTTTCTTCAGCCTGTATTCAGCCGTCAGTTTCTGAAACGCCCTGAGTCCCCGTCAGTAAATATACTTCGCCGTGTAATTGGTGCCGTCCCCGACATACTCAGAGACAGCCTCTTTATCCTGGTTGGTGGAGTCGAGCGTCGGGTCCATCAGCGTCCAGTCCGTCCCGTCGAAGGAAATGATGTTGTCCACCCATCCGATTTCATCGAGGTACACACTGATCCACGCATGATACGCCTCGCCGGAATAGCCGACCACCAGCTTCGTCGGGATCGCCTGACACCTGAGCATCGCCGTCATCAGCGACGCGTAGTCAAAGCAGATGCCCTTCCCGCTCGACAGCGTCTTATCAATATCCGGAATGTAGTTGACCGGTGTATTCGCCGCCAGTGCTGTGTCATATTCTATATTGTCGACCACATAATTATATACATTCTGCACAAAGCCAAGGTCCGAATCCGATTTTTCAGAGAGTTTCCTGCTCAGACCAATCGCATCGCTGTCTTCTGTGTAATCCACATACTGATTCGGATAAAGGAACGGCCTGAATTCATCCTTCAGTGTAACGGAAAAATCCTCGGAAAGTCCTATGGCATACATATCGCCGGAAGTATTTTCCAGCACCTTCACGGAATAGCTGCCGTCTCCGCACGTCAGGGGAAACGCCTTGTATTCCTCTCCCGTGACCAGCGGATACGGGTACATCTCTCCGTCCGGGTTGGTGATCTGGATCTGAACCTTCTTGTCATTCCGGTCCCGGATCATAATGTAGCCCTCAGACGTATTCGACATGTCGATGGAGATGCTGCCATCATCATTGTGATATTCCGTCGTTCCGGGCGCCTCCGGCATCAGGATATCCGTAACCGTGTCTCTGGGCTTTCCGGACGAAGCATCGTCATCCGTGTTGCCGCTGCCCAGAAAAGAAGCCTTCCCTGACGCCGATCTGTCTCCGGCAATCGTTCCGCCGGCAGCCGTACCGCATCCTGACAGCAAAAAAAGCAGTGCACACGCGACACATGCACATGCCAGTATCATACTGATGCTGTTCTCTATGCGGTTACGCATCACTGCTCCTCCTTCTTCATTTTCCTGTGCTTCAGGGCAGCTTTCCGCAGACAGCTTCCCCTACGATCGCCTTGAATGACCTTGAATCAACGGAGTTCTCCCGGTTATCTCCCATCACGAAATAACTGCCCTCGGGGATTTTGTACGGATAAACCACCTCGCCTGCCTCCGGCTGCGTCACGCCGTGCGCATAGCTGCTCTCGTCGATTTTTTCACCGTTGATCAGGACCGCTCCGTCACTGAGATCTACCGTATCCCCGCCGACCGCAATAATCCGCTTCACCAGAAGTTCTCCGGTCGGAAGCCGGAAACAGACGACATCCCCTCTGGCATACGTCCGGTCAAGCCTCGAATACCAGACGGTCTGCCCGTCTCTGTACGTCGGATCCATCGACTTCCCGTCGATCTTCGCCACACCGACCACATATCGGAACAGCAGCGTCAGAAGGATCACAAAAATCACGAAAAACTGAATGAAATTCTGCACCCATTTCTTCCAGCTGCTGTATTTTCTTTTTGCTCTTTTCTCCCTGGCATACGTATCCGCCTGCAGAACCATGTCCGTAAACGTATCACTTTCACTGCGGGTCTTCCCGCCGGCTCTCTTCTGCGCGTTTCCGGCCAGTTTTTTTCCGTTCTCCCTGTCTTCTGCCATCTTCTGAATATCCTGCTGTACCCGAAACCGGATCTTTTCTGCTTCCCCGGATCAGAGCCCGGAACCGTTTTGCGCTCAGGGCGTCACGTTTACGCTCAGGGCGTCACGACCAGATGAAGGGTATTGCCTGTCTCATCCGGTACATTGATGGTGATTTTCTCCGAAGGATAGTCAAAAATCACCTCTCCGGTATCCGCATCCGTTGAAACCGGATCTATCATCATGCCGTTCTGATCGGTCGCTTCGATCTGATCAAAGCGGATCCTGTTTTCGTCATCCTTAAATACAAACGAAACTGTGCCGTTGCTGTTGACTTTCTCCGTGACCAGCTTCGGCGGCTTCGTATCACTGGTATCCACCGTCACCGTCATGCTGGCTGTTCTGTTGTTCTCGGAAGTCACGATCACCGTCATCTTGCCGTTTTTCGTCGGGCGGACCGTATAGAGATTTGCACCTTCCTGATACACCGGCATCTGCACACCGCCGATGCTCGCCCGGACGGAAAATGTCTTCAGCTGCGAGTCCACCGTAACCGTATAGACGGGACGGCCCGCCTCATCCGCATTGCTCGTCTTCTCCAGCGTCATCGTGGGACTGATAAACCTGAATGGCACGAAAAAAAGCAGCGTGATGATCACAACCACAATCGTTCTCATCAATCTGCCGCGCTGCTGCCGGTAGCTGCTGTACGTCATCAGATTTTCAAGAGATACCGCATTCTGGCGAAGTCCGAGTGTATCGATGATATTGTAAAGCATCTGCTCCGCCGTGTCATCATCGAGCTGCGGGATTTCATCATCCGACAGACGCGTCGAATAATCCCGCTTCGTGACGCCGTCCGATTCGCTGTGATAACGGAGCGTGTGGTCGCAGATTTCACGGTTGATCGACATCAGCCACTTTTCCACCGGCACGCCGACCGGCTTCTCGCGCCTGTGCGCCTCGATGTACGTCTCCGTCACAGCGTCCTGCGTCAGATAAATATCTCTCAGGCGTCTGTACGCATAATTATACTGTTCCTTATAAGTGATGCCGTAAAGCGAGGCGAAGGCATCGCCGTCGCCGTGACTGGCATCATTCATCAGTTCCCTCATATACGAGGGATCATACTTCTTCACACGAACATACCTCTTTTATATCTCTTCAGCGGTCTCCGGTTTCCCGCCGTTCTCTTCGAGGGTGCGCATGCCGACCCTCTGATCCGCAAGAGAAATCAGATCCGTTACTTCCTTTACCTCCTCGCCCTCATGGAAAGCGATGCCGTACTCGAACTCCAGCTTCGTGTTGCTGTCGTCCGCATTGTTCTCTTTGACTTTTTCCGTCACACGCTCAATGAAATGACCGATGCTGTCCTCCGTGCCCTGTTCAAACATGGCCACGAACTTATTGCCTCCGTTCCGGCCTACAAAGCAGTAGCCGACAGAAGCCATCTTCAGAATCAGTGAAAACTTGCGGATGGCCGCATTTCCCTCGTTTCTTCCCTTCGCATCATTGATGCTCCGGATATTGGAAAGCGTCAGCACCACACAGCCAAAATCTGCCGGAAGCGGAAGATTCGCATATTTGTCGATCAGTGAGTCAATGCTGTACCGGTTGCCGATTTTTGTCATCGGATCGGAGCTGATATCTCTGATCAGCTTCTCATACTTCGCATCTTCCCGGGAATAGAAATTAAAATCCAGAAAAATAAAGAAGAAAGACATGGCAAGACTCAGCCACAGCAGCAGATTCATGACACGTACATTCCGTCCATTCTGGGACACCACAAAAACAATTGCAATAACCGCGATGACGGCAAAGGCGATCAGTTCAATCGTCTTCACCATATCCATCTTCTTCATACCACCGTTCCTCCTCATATTTCCCTGTCATCAGTACATCAGCTGCTTATCCTTCACGGAAATATCATACGTTTCCATTTTACCACGAAACCGCTGTCCCGCCTACTTGCCTGAAAAGAATCTGTTCACTACGGAACAAGGGGCAGCATGCCGAACTTCTCCGGTATGCTGCCCCTCGGCATTCCTGCATCTTCAGCGGTTCTGCTTTCATGCATCCCCGCCTGTGTTATTTTTACTGATTATCCTGCTTTTTCTTCCGATAGGCCAGAACCATCAGCACCACGGCTGCCGCCGCAAGCATGATCACGAAGAGTGCGATCGGAGTGGTATCGCCGGTCTTCACGGCCCTTACACTCGTAACCTCTACGACCTTGTTATCACCCTGGATCGTCTTCTCATTGTGAATCGTCTTCTGTACGTAACGTACCTTGTTCCGGTACTCAACCGGTACATCCACCATGCTCAGTGTGGTATCACTTACCCACTGATCTACAGCTTCCTGATCTACCACCAGGTTGCCTGCATCATCATATTTGTAGACCGTAATGCTGCTGTCGTACTTGTTGATGATGAACATGATATCGTCAGCCAGCTGATAGCCGTCCGGTGCGGAAACCTCATGAAGAATGTAATACGTATCTACATTCATCGGTTCCGTTCCTGCTCCGTCAAACCATCTCGCGAAGCTCATCGGTCCGTCACTTGTGTTCCATTCAGCAACAACCTTGCCTGTTGCCTTCTCAATGATCTGAAGTCTGGCGCCCTTCACGTACTTTCCTGCGGTATCCAGCTTCGAAATATTCAGTTCGGATACCTGGTCGGATACGCCGGCTGCCGTTACCAGATAGTTGCTGCCAAGCGTGTTGCTCTTGCCCGGTTCAACGACGCCGAAGGTGGAGAAGCTGTCCGAAGTGATCTTCGCCTCGAGGAGCTTTCCGTTGCCTGCCGCAATGCTTCCGGCTACGGCTTCCACCGCATTGCCGTCTGTAATGTGTACAAGCTTCAGCGCACTCGCGTCCGTTCCCTCCGGAAGTGACAGGCTGTCCTTATACTGGATCGTCACTGTCACATCTCCGGCCTTCGGCTCAACCTCATTGCCGTCCTTATCGATGAACTGCACATCGTAATAAGCAACGTTGTTCTTAATTTCTCCGGTAGCATCCTCAACAGCGGCCGCCGCGCTCTTTACCGCACTGCCTGTCAGCTGTGTTACCTTCAGGGTTGTGCCCTCATCGAATGCGCCGTTCACTGCCTTTGCTGCCGCCACGATTGTGTCATCGGAATAACTCAGTGCCGACGTCGTATCAATCGTGCTCTTTGCTGCCGTATGCTGAACCAGAAGCTCATTGCTGTTCTGTGATGTAATGTCACCAAGTGTCGTCGGATTGCCGTCCACATCGTACAGCGCGATCTGTCCGTCATTCGTGTACTTAATCTGGAACTTCTGTCCTGCGTACGGATCAACCTCATGTCCTGTCGGTGCCGCGATCTCTTTGAAGTAATAGATCACGCCCGGCTGGATGTTGCTGTAGTACATGTATCCGTTTTCATCAGATACTTCTGACTCAACAAGGATATCATTTCCACCCTCGACTACCTGATACAGTCCGTATGTTGCGCCTTCCAGCGGATCATACGGTGCGGTCTTCGACCTCTTCTGAACTCTCAGAACGATCGGCCGCTCGGTATTCGTAAACTCCGTATGGCTTCCTGTTACGTTGCCGTCCGCATCATACGTTACCGCACCGGTATCATAGGTGATATGCGTATCTGTACCTGTTACCTCTCTTACGGTGTAGCCTGCCTCATCATATTCAATGTCATTGAATACGATCTGACCGGATGCATCATTGACTCTCGTAGCTACAACAGTGTTCGGATCACTGTTCCTGTACAGCTGGAAAGTGAACTGTCCGCTCTGGAGCTTTCCGCCGACGAGGACTTTATTGGCAACGATATCTACTGTCGGATGAATGTAATCATTGACCAGCGTCACTTCATTGTCAGTTCCGTTCAGATCAACCGTGATATCATTCTGTTCCGCCTTATAATACTCGCTGTCGAAGGACTCCTCAACGGTGTAGGACTCTCCGGGCTCCAGTCCCTCAAAGGTCATGGACCATCCTGTTGTCTCGGACAGATCACCCTGACGGACAACCTCTCCATCCTTCAGAATGCTTACATGAACGCTGTCAGGTCTGTTGCCGTCAGCATTGTCGTTATCATTCCATGTCTTGTTGACAGTCAGAGAAGCAAGCTGTGTATTCGTAAAATCAGCGCTTCCGCTTGCAGCTGCGATGATGCTGCCACCATCTCCTGCACTTACTGTAACCCTTACAGGAATCACGTCATCAGCATACCTGATGCCGTCAATGACCTCACCTGCATGCTGCTCCCTGACGGTGTATTCAAATGTCTTGCCAATGTCTTCCTGACCAAACTCGAGTCTTGCAAAGCTGAATGCTCCGCCTTCATCATTCGTAGCAGTATCAATCTTCTTGCCGTCTGCATCATACAGATCAAAGTAGAACTGGCCAGCTGTCATCGGACTGCCTGTAAGGAATTTCGTACCGCTGATTATTACGCTGCCCGCTGTATAAGTATTGTCTAGCGTATAACCATTTTCCGGCATATTATTTGTTACTTTAAGTTTACCGTCTCCATTATCCTGTACATCTACTTTAACGATCGGCGCCTCAAAGTGTTTCGTATATCCGGCAGGCACTGTCGGCTCATCGATCTGATAATAG
>ONOC01000008.1 GCA_900319355.1 uncultured Eubacteriales bacterium
CGCGATAGCGGCACGGAAGTGCGAATATGCGCGGGCAGTGAGCCGCATCCGCACACACGAAGTGTGATGCGGTGAGGCGAACGCCGCGTCAGACCGACGCAGTCGGTCTCATGTGCCGACTGCGTGAATCGCACAGCGATGGAGCAGTCGGGCTTAATACAGTACTGTGGCATCTTGTATGATATAGATGTTTAATGTATAAGTCCGTCGCATGCCAGAGGCGGACTGCACACCCGAAGGGTGCGCAAGGCCGACTGTGGCTTTGCAACGGCGAATCCGTACCTGCCGCGCCCAGACAGCAGTTGTCTGCGGAGAGATGAAGAAAACAACAGACTGATGAACAGGAGGAAAGCATGGACAGCACAATGAAGGAAAAACTTGACGCCATCGTCCGTGAGGCTGAGGAGAAGCTGAAGAAAGCAGCAGACCCGGATGCACTCAACGATGTCCGTGTCAACGTGCTCGGGAAGAAGGGCGCGCTGAAGGAACTGATGAAAGGAATGAAATCGGTTGCACCGGAAGACCGTCCGAAGATCGGCGCTCTGGTCAATGAGGCACGTGACCGGGTTACGGCTCAGATTGAGGAGAGAAAGAAAGAGATCGATCTGAAAATCATGGAAGACAGACTGGCTGCGGAGACCATAGACGTAACGCTGCCGGCGTCGAAGGCGGAAATCGGTCATCGTCATCCGAATCAGATCGCACTCGAAGAGCTCGAGCGGATTTTTATCGGCATGGGCTATGAGGTGATCGAAGGACCGGAAGTTGAGTGGGATGAGTACAACTTCACAAAGCTGAATATCCCGCCGAACCACCCGGCAAAAGACGAGCAGGATACCTTCTATATCAATAAGGATATCGTGCTCAGGACGCAGACCTCGCCGGTACAGGCCCGCCGCATGGAACAGGGCAATCTGCCGATCCGTATGATTTCCCCGGGACGTGTATTCCGTTCTGATGAGGTGGATGCGACGCACAGTCCTTCCTTCCATCAGGTGGAGGGACTTGTCATCGATAAGAATATCACCTTCGCTGATCTGAAGGGAACGCTCGACAAGTTCGCCAAAGAAGTTTTCGGACCGGACACGAAGACAAAATTCCGTCCGCATCATTTCCCGTTCACCGAGCCTTCGGCGGAGATGGATGTGAGCTGCTTCAAGTGCGGCGGCAAAGGCTGCCGTTTCTGCAAGGGCGAGGGATGGATCGAGATCCTCGGCTGCGGCATGGTTCATCCGCATGTGCTTGAAATGTGCGGCATTGATCCGGAGGAGTACACCGGCTTTGCGTTCGGCGTCGGTCTGGAGAGAATTGCTCTGCTGAAATATGAAATCGATGATATGCGTCTTCTCTATGAGAATGACATCCGTTTCCTGAAACAGTTCTGAGAAGGGAGAGACAGAGAAAATGAACACTTCTTATTCATGGATTAAAATGTATGTTCCGGATCTGGATGTCGCTCCTCAGGAGTACTTCGACAGAATGACGCTGACCGGAACCAAGGGAGAAACCTATACCGTACTGGATAAAAATCTGAAGGACATTGTTGTCGGAAAAATCCTCAGCATCGAACCGCATCCCAATGCGGATCATCTGGTCATCTGTCAGGTGGATATCGGAAAAGAGACGATACAGATTGTTACGGGCGCTTCCAATGCGCATACAGGTATGCTGACACCCGTGGTGCTTCCCGGCGGAAAGGTGGCCGGAGGTCACGACGGCGGTCCGCTTCCTGAGGACGGTATCGAGATCAGGGACGGTAACCTCCGCGGTGTACCTTCCCACGGCATGATGTGCTCAATTGAAGAACTGGGCAGCTCCAGAGAATTTTATCCGGAGGCACCGGAAAGCGGACTGTATGAATTCTCTCCGGAGGACGGCGTAAAGCCCGGAGATGATGCCATCGAGGCGCTCGGTCTGCATGATGTGAATTTCGAGTACGAGATTACATCGAACCGTGTGGACTGTTACAGCGTGATCGGCATCGCACGCGAGGCAGCAGCTACTTTCCATAAAAAGTTTGTGCTGCCGGAGATTAAAAAGACCGGCAATAATGAGGATGTTCATGATTATGTGAGTGTCCGCGTCGAGGATACGGATCTCTGCCCCAGATACACGGCGCGTGTGGTAAAGAATATTCATCTTGCGCCGTCACCGAAGTGGATGCAGAGATGCCTGGCCTCCAACGGCATCCGTCCGATCAACAACGTGGTTGATATCACCAATTTTGTCATGGAGGAGTACGGTCAGCCGATGCACGCGTATGACCTGGACACCATTGCAGGCCATGAGATCATCGTGAAGCGCGCACAGGACGGCGAGAAGTTTACGACGCTGGACGGGAAGGAATACACGCTGGATCACACGATCCTCACGATCAATGACAGAGATAAGGCGGTCGGTCTCGCAGGTATCATGGGTGGAGAGAATTCCATGATCACGGACAGCGTGAAGACCATGCTTTTTGAGTCGGCCTGCTTTGACGGAACCAACATCCGTCTTTCTTCAAAGAAAATCGGTCATCAGACGGATGCGTCCAGAAAATTCGACAAGGGTCTGGATCCCAACACCTGCATGGCCGCGATGAACCGTGCATGTGAGCTGATTGAAGAATTCGGCGCCGGCGAAGTCGTAGGCGGTGCCATCGATATCTATCCGGTAAAGCGCGAGGAGTCCCGTGTCGCATTCGAGCCTGACAAAATCAACGCGCTGCTCGGCACGCATATCAGTGCCGGCGATCAGCTGAAATACCTCGCCTCCGTGGAGCTTCGCTACGACGAGGAGACAAATGAGATCGTCGCGCCGACCTTCCGTCAGGATATTCACAGAACCTGTGATCTGGCCGAGGAGGTTGCCAGATTCTACGGCTATGACAGGATTCCGACGACGCTGCCTCACGGGGAGTCAACAACCGGCGGCCTGTCATTCAAGAACAGGGTGGAGAACAAGGCGAGAGATGTCGCGGAATACTGCGGATTCTCCCAGGGCTTCTGCTATTCCTTCGAGAGCCCGAAGGTTTATGAGATGCTTCTGCTGAAACCGGATGACCCCAAGAGACATGCCATCAGGATTTCCAACCCGCTCGGCGAGGATTTTTCCGTGATGAGAACAAGCTCCGTCAACGGCATGCTCACTTCTCTTTCGACCAATTACAACCGCCGGAACCAGAATGTGCATCTGTATGAGCTCGGCAACATCTATATTCCGAAGGCGCTGCCGCTTACCGAGCTCCCGGATGAGCGGATGCAGTTCACCCTCGGATTCTACGGGAACGGTGATTTTTACACCATGAAGGGTGTCATTGAGGAGTTCCTGTCTCAGGTCGGCCTGCACGGTGAGATCGGGTATGACCGGTCGGATAAGACGTTCCTTCATCCCGGCCGTCAGGCATGGGTGAAGTACAGCGGAAAGACGCTCGGCTATTTCGGAGAGGTTCATCCGCTGGTACTCCGCAATTATGAGATCGGACAGCGCGCCTATATCGCAGTGATCGATATGCCTGAAGTCATGCCGTTTGCAACTTTCGAACGCCATTATTCAGGTATCGCAAAATTCCCGGCGGTGACGAGAGATCTGTCCATGCTCGTTCCGAAGGACTGCGATGCCGCGTCCGTTGAGAAGATGCTCCGTCAGAGAGGCGGCAAAATTCTGGAGGATCTGAAGCTCTTCGATCTGTACGAGGGTGATCAGGTTGAGGAAGGCTATAAGTCGATGGCTTATTCCCTGACCTTCCGCGCGAATGACAGAACACTGACCGACGATGACATCAATGGCGCCATGAAGAAGATTCTGAACGGCATTCAGGGAATGGGCATCGAGCTGAGATCCTGATGATCCGTAAGAGTATGTAAGCGCTTCAGCAGAGTGCAGAGCCCGTGTTTTCAGCGGACTCTGCATTGCTGTGTGAGCGGCAGAAACAGCCCCGGAGGAAAGACGGGGGAAACGAAAGCCGTTCAGACAGACCCGAAGGAAGGGCGGAGAACGAAGGCCGTTCCAGCGGGCCGGCGGAAGCCGGAGCAGGGTAAGAAGAGGTGAATTGAAATGTATATCTATGTAATCCGTCACGGGGAGACATCCTGGAACCGCGAGGTGAGACTTCAGGGTCAGCACGGTGCAGATCTGGATGAGAACGGCGTGCTGCTTGCGGAGATTACATCAAAGGCACTGAAGGATGTCCCGTTCGACATCTGTTTTACGAGTCCGCTGATCCGGGCGAGACACACGGCCGAGATTATCGTCGGAGACCGGAATATTCCGATCATCGATGACAGACGGCTGATGGAGATCAGCTTCGGTATCTGGGAGGGAAAGCGCTGCAGTGCTTCCCATCAGGAAATCCCTGCGGATGCCATGGAAAAATTCAATAAGGATTCGTATAATTATGTGCCGCCGGAAGGCGGAGAAACCATTCAGGATGTGATTCACAGAACGGCTGATTTTTACCAGGAGCTGATCCACGACAAGAAACTGCAGGATTCCGTGGACAGCACCGGCAGGCAGGTGGAAAAGACGATTCTGGTCTCGACACACGGATGTGCGACAAGAGCGCTGCTTCATTCCGTTTATGAGGACACGTCGACCTTCTGGCACGGCGGTGTGCCGATGAACTGCGCTGTCAGCGTCATCCATGTCACCGGCGGCGTCGGCAGGATCATTCAGCACGACAGAGTTTATTATCCTGAGAAGTATTTTCATGATTTTTATGAGGGAGCCGAATAAGCAATGAAGACCAGTGATTTTTATTATGAGTTACCGAAGGAGCTGATTGCTCAGGATCCGCTGGAGGACCGCAGCGCGTCGCGCCTTATGGTACTCGACAGAAAAACGGGAGAGGTGCAGCATGAGGTGTTCACGCAGGTGATCGATCATCTGACGGATAAGGACTGCCTCGTGATCAACGATACAAAGGTTATTCCGGCGCGTCTCTACGGTACGAAAGAGGACACCGGTGCGGTCATAGAGGTTCTTCTTCTGACAAGAAAGAAAAATGATATCTGGGAGACGCTGGTGCGCCCCGGAAAAAAGTGCAGAGTCGGCACAAAACTTGTTTTCGGAGACGGGCAGCTCAAAGGTGAGGTGGTAGACGTCACGGAGGACGGCAACCGGTTCATTCAGTTCCGTTACGACGGGATTTTTGAAGAAATTCTTGACCAGCTGGGCGAAATGCCGCTTCCGCCGTACATCAGGCACAAACTGAAAGACAAGACCATGTACAATACGGTTTACGCGAAGCACGACGGATCTGCCGCCGCACCCACCGCGGGCCTTCACTTTACGAAAGAACTGCTGAAACAGATCAGCGACAAGGGTGTAAAAATCGCCCATGTCACGCTGCATGTCGGTCTCGGCACCTTCCGCCCGGTGAAGAGCGAGGACATCGAGGATCACAAGATGCACTCGGAGCTGTATATCGTCGATGAGGATCAGGCGGAGCTCATCAACCGGACAAAAGCGGAGGGTGGGCGCGTCATCTGCGTCGGAACCACCAGCTGCCGCACGCTTGAATCGGCAACGGATGAGAACGGAATCCTTCACGCGGGAAGCGCCTGGACCAGCATTTTCATTTATCCGGGATATAAGTTCAAAATCATGGACGGCCTGATCACCAATTTCCATCTGCCGGAGTCTACGCTGATCATGCTCGTTTCCGCCTTTGCCGGCCGTGAGCACATCCTGAATGCATATAACACAGCAGTGAAGGAAAAATACAGATTCTTCTCGTTCGGGGATGCGATGATGATCATCTGATATCATGTGCCGACTGCGAGAATCGCACAGCGATGGAGCAGTCGGGCTTAATACAGTACTGTGGCATCTTGTATGATATAGATGTTTACTTTAATAATGCAATCCGATAAAATATAGTCGTTTCATGATTTTTCTTTTTGTCTGGCGGAGGTTTTTATCATGGATTATTCAAAAGAATATAAAGACAAGCTGGTGACCGCAGATGAAGCTGCGGCGGTCGTTCAGAGCGGTGACTGGGTTGATTACGGCTGGTGCGTTACCACAACGAAAACGGTGGACAAAGCACTGGCAAAGAGAATGCCGGAGCTTCACGATGTGAAAATCCGCGGCGGCATCCTGAATCACGAGCCGGAGATTTTTAAAATCGATCATCCGGAAGAACATTTCACATGGAACAGCTGGCATATGAATCCGGTGGAGCGCCATGCCGTTTCGAAGGGATTTGTGTTCATGACACCGCTCCGCTATTCGGAACTGCCGCGTCTGTACCGCGAGAGCAAAGACCCGCTCAATGTCGCGATCATGATGGTCAGCCCGATGGACAAACACGGGTATTTCAATTTCGGCCCTTCTGCGAGCCATATGGCGGCCGTTGTCGAGAAAGCGGACAAGGTTATCGTAGAGGTCAATAAGAATCTGCCCGTCTGTCTCGGCGGACATGAGGCGTATGTCCATATTGATCAGGTAGACATGATTGTTGAGGGCGACAATGAGCCGATGGATGTCATCCCGGCGGCCGGCCCTGCGACAGAGGTCGACAAGAAGGTGGCAGATCTCGTTGTTCCGGAAATCCCTGACGGCGCATGCCTGCAGCTGGGCATCGGCGGCATGCCGAATGCGATCGGCGAGCAGATTGCCGCTTCGGATCTGAAGGACCTCGGTGTTCATACCGAGATGTATGTGGATTCTTTCGTTGCCATGGCTGAAGCGGGCAAAATCACCGGACGACGCAAGAATCATGACAGAGGCCGTCAGACCTATGCCTTCGGCGCAGGATCACAGAAGATGTATGATTATCTGGACAATAACCCGGAGTGCATGAGTGCACCGGTTGACTATGTGAACGATATCCGTTCCATCAGTTCTCTGGATAACTTTGTTTCCATTAACAATGCCATTGATATCGACCTGTTCGGACAGGTCAATGCGGAGAGCGCCGGTGTGAAAAATATTTCCGGAGCCGGCGGACAGCAGGATTTCGTTCTCGGCGCGTATCTGTCACACGGCGGCAAGAGCTTTATCTGCCTGTCTTCGACCTTCACGGACAAGAAGGGCGTAAAGCACAGCCGTATCCGTCCCACACTGGCACAGGGAAGTATCGCCACCTGCACCCGCCCGAATACACATTACATTGTGACGGAATACGGCAAGGTGAACCTCAAGGGTCTCACCATGTGGCAGAGGGCGGAGCAGCTCATCAACATCGCGCATCCGGATTTCCGCGATGATCTCATCAAAGAAGCGGAGAAGATGAACATCTGGAGAAGGTCAAACAAGAGATAATCCGGCAGATGATACGCCCGGTGAATGTCTGAAAACGGGTTCTTCCGGGCATGCGGGATTGAGGAGCTGACAATGGAACAGACAGAAACAAAACAACGTGAAAAATTCGGATCCCGTCTGGGCTTTATTCTGGTTTCCGCGGGATGCGCCATCGGCATCGGAAACGTCTGGAAATTTCCGTATCTCTGCGGCCAGTACGGCGGTGCGGCTTTTATTCTGATTTATCTGGTTTTTCTGGCCATCATGGGTGTACCGATCATGGTGTGCGAATTTGCCATCGGACGCAGAGCACAGAAGAGTGCGGCGAAGGCGTTTGAGGCTATTGAGCCTTTCGGCACACACTGGCACTGGCTGAAATGGATCAGTATTATCGGATGCTACATGCTGATGATGTATTACACGACGGTTGCCGGCTGGATGATGAAATACTGCTGGCTGCACATCCGGGGCACTTTCAGCGGCCTTGATCCTGATGAGATCAGCACCGTGTTCGGCAATACGCTTTCCGATGTGAAATCAGAAACCTTCTGGACGGTGCTTGTCTGCATCATCGGCTTTGTGATCTGCTATTTCGGTATTCAGAACGGAGTAGAGCGTGTGTCAAAATTCATGATGACAGCGCTGTTTCTTCTTATGATTGTCCTTGCCGTTCACAGCTGTTTCCTTGAGGGCGCGGGAGAAGGCATCCGGTTTTATCTCGTACCTGATTTCCGGCAGATGCAGGAGGACGGCATCGGCAATGTGATCTATGCGGCGATGAGCCAGGCCTTTTTCACACTTTCCATCGGCATCGGAGCCATGCTGATCTTCGGAAGCTACATCGGCAGGGACAGAAGCCTGACCGGGGAGGCTGTCACCATTACGGCGCTCGATACTTTCGTTGCTCTGATGGCCGGCTTCATCATCATTCCGGCATGCTTCGCGTATGGAATCAATCCTGATGTGGGGCCGAGTCTGATTTTTATCACGATCCCGAATCTGTTCTCCAGAATGCCCGGCGGAAGAGTGTGGGGAGCACTGTTTTTCGTCTTCCTTTCCTTCGCTGCGCTGACAACCGTTGTGGCTGTGTTTGAGAATATCGGCGCGTTTTCACAGGATCTTTTCGGATGGTCCAGAAAAAAGAGTGTGCTGGTCAATGCGGTTCTGGTCAGCCTGCTGAGCCTGCCCTGCGTTTTCGGCTACAATATCTGGTCGGCATTCCAGCCGCTCGGAAAAGGCACGGCAGTTCTGGATCTCGAGGATTTTATTGTGTCGTATAACCTGCTGCCGCTCGGAAGCCTTGCGTTCGTGCTTTTCTGCACGAGGAAAAACGGATGGGGATGGTCAGGATTTCTGGAAGAGGCCAACCAGGGAACCGGCGGAAAATTCCGCTACCATCGTTTTTATATCTCATGGCTGATGCCGGTGATCATCATCATCATTTACCTGAAAGGGTATTACGATATGTTCAGCCCGATGGGCACAGGAACCCTTGTCTTCTGGTATGTGATTGCGGCGCTGCTGCTTGCTTTCATTTTCTGGTGTGCGTCATCCGTCTCCCGAAGTGACCGGAGATCGGTATAAATCATGCCGGTAAAGGGAATCTTTCCTTAAAATGCGCTGAATAACTGAGAGAATCATGAAACAGGATCAGGCCCCGGACAGCATTGCCGTCCGGGGCCTTGCAGGTGGAAAAACTGTGCATGATTTCTGCTTCAGAGAGGCAGCATATCATCTCAGAGAGTAATTAAGTTCAGATCTTTCGTCGTATAAAATCATCTATTGGTAAAATCAGCCAATTTGAATGTTAAAATATTGTCTATTATTGATCAGAATAAGATTGATAAATATTTGACATTCGTGGCGGCTGGTAGTAGAATAGCAATAGTTGTTAAAGAGAAAGGAAATCCAAGACAACTTCCTGTCACATTCCATTTTCAAATTACTAAGGAGGAACGAAATGGCTGATAAGAGAATTGTAATTGCCGGTGCATGCCGTACAGCGATCGGCAAAATGGGTGGAGAACTTTCCACTGTTCCGGTTGTTGATCTGGGCACGACAGTAATCAAGGAAGCACTGAAGAGATCCGGTGTTCCGGCTGACAAGGTAGATATGGTTTACATGGGCTGCGTACTTCAGGCAGGTCAGGGCCAGAACGTGGCACGTCAGTCTTCTGTATATGCGGGCATTCCGGTTGAGACTCCGGCGATGACACTGAATATCCTCTGCGGTTCCGGTCTGGCAGCTGTCAACATGGCAGCCAACATGATCCAGGCAGGCGAGTGCGAAATCGTAGTAGCCGGCGGTATGGAATCCATGTCCAAGGCACCTTACCTTGTACAGCAGGGACGTTACGGATATCGTATGGGCCATGCAGCACTGGAAGATTCCATGATCCGTGATGCACTGACTGATGCATTCAACCAGTATCATATGGGCGTTACCGCTGAGAACGTAGCCGAGAAGTATCATCTGACCCGTGAGGAGCTCGATGAGTTCGCTGCCAATTCCCAGCAGAAGGCATGCAAGGCTATCGAGAGCGGCCGCTTCAAAGATGAGATCGTTCCGGTAGAGGTTAAGGGCCGCAAGGGCAAGATCACAGTTGTTGATACCGATGAGGGACCTCGTCCGGGCACAACGGTTGAGACCCTTTCCAAGCTGAAACCCTGCTTCAAACAGGGCGGCGTTGTAACCGCAGGAAATGCTTCCGGAATCAACGACGGCGCTTCCGCTATGGTGGTTATGACTGAGGAGAAGGCTAAAGAGCTCGGTGTCAAGCCGATGGCTGTATGGGAAGCCGGCGCTCTCGGCGGCGTAGATCCGGCGATCATGGGCGTAGGACCGATCGTTGCTACGAGAAACCTTCTGAAGAAGACCGGCCTTGAGGTTAAGGACTTTGATCTGATCGAGGCTAACGAGGCATTCGCTACACAGTCCGTTGCTGTTGCCAAGGAACTCGGCTTCAACAAGGACATCCTGAATGTTAACGGAGGTGCTATTGCTCTCGGACATCCGGTAGGATGCTCCGGCGCACGTATCCTTACCACTCTGATGTATGAGATGCAGAAGAGAGGATCTCACAGAGGACTTGCAACACTCTGCATCGGCGGCGGCATGGGCTGCGCTACATCCGTACTCCGCTATGAGGACTGATCAGGATCCGTTTCGTATGAAATGAATCGGACAGCTGATCCGAAATCCTGAGATCTGAATCATGACCGGTTCGGGGCTGGCGGGCTGCATGGCAGCCGGGCCCCGGCTTTGTATCAAGCATAAGCGGAAAGGATAATTGGCAATGGGATTTGTTAAATATGAAACCGAAGGCGCTGTAGCGATCGCAACGATCGACCGCCCGAAGGCACTGAATGCACTGAACAGCGCAGTTCTGGATGATCTGAACGCAGTCATCGACGGCATTGATCTGAATGCCATCCGCTGCCTGATCATCACCGGCTCCGGTGAAAAGTCGTTCGTAGCCGGCGCAGATATCGCCGAGATGAGCGAACTTACCAAGGCCGGCGGCGAAGCTTTTTCAAAGAAGGGCAATGATCTGTTCCTGAAGATCGAGAAGCTTCCGATTCCTGTCATTGCGGCAGTCAACGGCTACGCGCTTGGCGGCGGATGCGAGCTCTCCATGGCATGCGATATCCGTCTTGCTTCTGAGAATGCCGTATTCGGTCAGCCGGAAGCAGGCCTCGGCATTACACCGGGCTTCGGCGGTACGCAGAGACTGGCCCGTATCATCGGCATGGGCAGAGCGAAGGAGATTATTTACTCTACCAAGAATATCAAGGCTGACGAGGCTTACCGGGTTGGACTTGCCAATCACGTATATCCTGCGGACCAGCTGATGGATGAGGCAAAGAAGCTTGCAAACCGCATCGCGGGCAATGCACCGATCGCCGTTCGCCAGTGCAAGAAGGCAATCAATGAAGGCCTTCAGACAGACATCGATTCTGCAGTAGCACTGGAGGAGAAGTATTTCGGCGACTGCTTCGAGACACATGACCAGAAAGAGGGCATGGGCGCATTCCTTGAGAAGCGCAAAGAGAAACACTTCACCAATAACTGATGACTGATGATGGCGGGCTGCCGGTTTCCCGGGAGGCCTGCCTTTGTTGCGGCAACTATATAAATTAAGGAGGAAATGACATGAAAGTTGGTATTATCGGTGCCGGCACGATGGGATCCGGAATCGCACAGGCTTTTGCACAGTGTGACGCAGTTGAGAAAGTTTACCTCTGCGATATCAAGCAGGAGTTTGCTGACGGCGGATATGCAAAAATCAAAAAGCAGCTCGACAAGAGAGTAGCAAGAGGCAAGATGGAGCAGGCAGCTGCTGACCAGATCCTCGGCAAGATCCAGACAGGTCTGAACGCGATCTGCACAGACGCGGATCTGATCGGGACTGCTTCAGAGATCTGCAGGACAATATCGTAAAGAATCCGGACTGCATCTTCGCATCCAATACCTCTTCCCTGTCTATCACTGAGATCGGCAAGGGCCTTTCCAAGCCGATTGTCGGCATGCATTTCTTCAACCCGGCTCCTGTTATGAAGCTTGTTGAGGTTATCGCCGGCATGAACACACCGAAGGAAACCGTTGAGAAGGTAAAGGAAATCTCCGTTGCCCTCGGCAAGACACCGGTACAGGTTAACGAGGCTGCCGGCTTCGTAGTTAACCGTATTCTTGTTCCGATGATCAATGAAGGCATCTGCGTATATGCTGCAGGCGTTTCTGATATCGAGGGAATCGATACCGCTATGAAGCTCGGATGCAATCATCCGATGGGACCGCTTGAACTCGGCGATTATATCGGCCTTGATATCGTTCTGGCTATCATGGATGTCATCTATAATGAGACCGGTGACTCCAAATACCGCGCATGCCCGCTTCTCCGCAAGATGGTTCGCGGCGGACATCTGGGCGTAAAGACCGGCATCGGCTTCTACGATTACAGGGACGGCAAGAAGGTTCCGACTGACAAGGAGTAAGGTATCATTACATTTTAATGGAGGTTTATGATGGATTTCACGTTAGATAAAAAACATGAAATGGCGAGATCTCTGTTCAGAGATTTCGCACAGAATGAAGTAAAGCCTCTGGCGCAGGAGATCGATGAGGAAGAGAGATTCCCGCGCGAGACGATCGAGAAGATGGCGAAGAACGGATTCCTCGGAATCACGGTTCCGAGAGAGTACGGCGGCCAGGGCTGCGATGAGCTGACCTATGTTCTCTGCATGGAAGAGATCGCAAAGGTCTGCGGTACCACAGCCGTAGCACTTTCCGCCCATACTTCCCTCTGCATTGATCCGATTATGTCATTCGGTACCGAAGAGCAGAAGCAGAAATACATCCCGAAGCTTGCTTCCGGCGAATATCTCGGCGCTTTCGGTCTGACAGAGCCCGGTGCAGGTACTGATGCGCAGGGACAGCAGACCAAGGCTGTACTTGATGAGAACACTCATGAATGGGTTCTGAACGGTTCCAAGTGCTTCATCACCAATGGCTCCGAGGCTGATGTCTATATCATCATCGCTGTTACCGGCACCATTGAGAAGAGAGGCCGCAAGATGAAAGAGATCTCTGCTTTCATCGTGGAGAAGGGTACCCCGGGATTCACCTTCGGTACGAAGGAACATAAGATGGGTATCAGAGGATCCGCTACCTATGAGCTGATCTTCCAGGACTGCCGCATTCCGGAAGGCAACCTGCTCGGACAGAAGGGCAAGGGCTTCAACATCGCCATGCATACACTGGACGGCGGACGTATCGGTATCGCCACACAGGCACTTGGCCTTGCAGAAGGCGCACTGGATCTGACTGTTGCCTACACCAAGGAAAGAAAACAGTTCGGACGTTCCATCTCCCAGTTCCAGAATACACAGTTCAAGCTTGCTGATATGAAGGCACGCACCGATGCCGCTCAGCTCCTTGTATACAAGGCAGCCATGGCAAAGGATGCTGTCGGATTTACACAGCAGTCCACCTACAGCGTTGAGGCGGCTGAGGCAAAGCTTTTCGCTGCTGAAACCGCAAGCGCCGTTACCTCCGAATGTGTACAGCTGCACGGCGGCTATGGCTACATCAGAGAGTATGACGTTGAGCGTATGATGCGTGATGCCAAGATCACAGAGATCTACGAAGGAACTTCTGAGGTTATGCGTATGGTCATCTCTGCCAGCATGCTTCGCTGATAAAGGAGGAAAAGACAGTGAGAATTATTGTTTGTGTAAAACAGGTGCCCGATACCGCGGGCGGTGTTAAATTCAAACCGGACGGAACGCTGGACCGGGCAGCCATGCTCGCCATCATGAACCCGGATGACAAGGCAGGCCTTGAGGCTGCTCTCCGTATCAAGGATCAGTATCCGGGAACAACCGTTGACGTACTGACCATGGGCCTTCCGAAAGCGGATGCCGTTCTCCGCGAGGCTATGGCCATGGGCGCTGATAAATCCTACCTGGTAACGGATCGTCCGCTGGGCGGCGCTGATACCTGGGCAACTTCTTCCACGATTGCTGCTGCTATCCGTGAGATGGGCGATTACGACATCATTTTCACCGGACGTCAGGCTATCGATGGAGATACCGCACAGGTCGGACCGCAGATCGCCGAGCATCTCGGCATCCCGGTTATCTCCTATGCACAGGATGTCAAGGTTGATCCGGAGAAGAAGACCGTTACGGTAGAGAGACAGTTTGATGATCGTTATCATGTACTTGAAGCCAAAATGCCGGTTCTGATCACCGCTCTTTCCGAGCTGAACAATCCGCGTTACATGACCCCGAAGGGAATCTGGGATGCCATTGATGCTCCTGTTACGGATTCCAATGATGAGGATTATGCGGAGAAATACAAAGAAATCCTGGCATCTGACGGCAAGGGCGTCATCATCTGGCACCGCAAGGACATCCCGACACTGAAGGATGAGGATATGGGTCTCAATGGTTCCCCGACGAAGATTGCCAAGGCATCTGATAAGGTTCGCAAGGGCGCAGGAACCATCTACAAAGATCTGGATCCTGATCAGGGCGCAGAAACCATCTGCAAGGCTCTGGTTGATAAACACTACATTTAACGGAGGCGGTGATTAGGATGAGTTTAGAAGATTACAAAGGTGTATATATCTACGCACAGCAGGTAGACAACCACATTGACAACATTGCCTTCGAGCTTCTCGGAGAGGCAACAGAACTGGCAAAACCTCTCAATACACAGGTTACCGCTGTTCTCATCGGTTCCGGCGTTAAGGGACTGGCTGAAGAGCTCGGCTGGTACGGCGCTGACAGAGTCATCGTTGTAGATGATCCGGAACTGAAGGATTACAGAACTGAGCCTTACGCACAGGCACTTGCCGGTGTTATCAACGAGTATAAGCCGGAAATCATGCTGGTAGGTGCTACAGCCATCGGACGTGACCTCGGCCCGACCGTTTCAGCACGTGTTCATACCGGACTCACCGCTGACTGCACCAGCCTTGCCATCGGAGATTTCCCGCTTGAGCCGAAGCCGGGTGTAGAGCAGAAGCACAATCAGCTGCTCATGACCCGTCCTGCTTTCGGCGGCAACACCATCGCGACCATCGCCTGCCCGAACAACAGACCGCAGATGTCTACCGTTCGTCCCGGCGTTATGCAGAAGCTTGCTCCCGATAAGAGCCGCAAGCCTGAAGTGATCGAGTTCAACCCCGGCATCAAAGTGAACAATAAGTTCGTTGATATCAAAGAGGTTGTCAAGAAAGTTTCCGAGACCGTCGATATTCAGAAGGCAAAAATCCTCGTATCCGGCGGCCGTGGCGTAGGTTCTCCTGAGAACTTCAAGATCCTTGAGGATCTCGCAGCCGTTCTCGGCGGAGAAGTTTCCTGCTCACGTGCCGTAGTCGACAGCGGATGGAAGCCGAAGGATCTTCAGGTAGGACAGACCGGCAAGACCGTACGTCCGAAGATCTATTTCGCTATCGGTATTTCCGGTGCCATCCAGCATGTAGCCGGCATGGAGGAATCTGATCTGATCATCGCCATCAACAAGGATGAGTCCGCTCCGATCTTTGATGTAGCGGATATCGGAATTGTCGGCGATCTGAACAAGGTCGTTCCGAAACTGACTGAGGATATCAAAGCAGAACTGGCTAAGAAAGCCTGACTGAACAAATGAAATTTAAAAGGAAATAGCTTATTTCCTGAAAGAAATGCTGAAAAGCAGAAGCCCTTCACGTCAAAGTGGTAATATGGTTCGGAAATGGCGAAATTACATATCTGAGGTTTTGAAATATGATAAAAAAATTGCTGGCTTACGTGAAGGAGTACAGGGCTTCGTCAATCATGACGCCCGTGATGATGATCGGTGAGGTACTCTGCGAGATGATCATTCCCGTCCTGATGGGACGCATCGTGGATCAGGGTGTCTACGGCGGGGATATGACTTATATTGTTCACACGGGACTGATCATGGTTGTTGTTGCGGTCATCGGTCTCGGGTTCGGCATCGGCGGCGGTGTCTTCGGGGCAAAGGCTTCCGCTGGATTTGCGAAAAATCTGCGCAAAGCGGAATATGACCAGATTCAGACGTTTTCCTTTGCCAATATCGACCGTTTTTCTCCGTCAAGTCTCGTGACGAGGCTGACAACGGATATTACCAATATTCAGAATGCCTATATGATGTCACTGAGAATGGCGATCCGGGCGCCCATGTCGATGATCATTGCCATGATCATGTCGTTTCTGATTGACGCGAGACTTGCCAGTGTCTATCTCGTCGCGGTGATTTTTCTCGGTATCGTTCTGTTCTTCGTGATGAATACCGCCGGAAAGTATTTCCAGAAGGTGTTTGACAAATATGATGAGCTGAATGAGAGCGTACAGGAAAATGTCTCTGCGATCCGTGTGGTGAAGGCATATGTCCGTGAGGATCATGAGATCAGCAAGTTTACGAAAGCTGCTGCCAATATCTATCTGATGTTCGTCAGCGCGGAGAAGAAGATTGTCGGGATTATGCCTCTGATGCAGGGAGTTGTCTATGCCTGCATTCTTCTGATCAGCTGGTTCGGCGCTCATTTCATCATCGATGAGACGCTGACAACAGGTTCTCTGATGAGTCTTCTTACTTATTGTATGAATATCCTCATGAGCCTGATGATGCTGGCCATGGTTTTTGTCATGATCACGATGTCAAATGCTTCGGCAAAGAGAATTCTGGAGGTCATTGATGCCAGAAGCACACTGACCAATCCTGAGAATCCCGTTATGGAGGTCCCTGACGGATCTGTCGATTTTGAACATGTGGATTTTGCCTATGATGAAAAGGCGAAAGAGCCGGTGCTGAAGGACATCTGCCTGCACATTGATTCCGGAGAAAGTCTCGGCATCATCGGGAGCACAGGCTCCGCGAAAACGAGTCTGGTTCATCTGATTGACCGTCTGTACGATGTGACCTCCGGAACGGTGAAAGTGGGCGGCATCGATGTCAGGAAATACGATCTTGATGTGCTGCGCCGGAGAGTTTCCATGGTGCTGCAGAAGAACGTTCTTTTCAGCGGAACCATTTATGACAACCTGAGATGGGGCGACAAAAATGCCACGGACGAGGCGTGCCGCGAGGCCTGCCGGATCGCCTGCGCGGATGAATTCATTAACCGTTTTCCGGATGGATACAACACATGGATAGAGCAGGGCGGGTCCAACGTCTCCGGCGGACAGAAACAGAGACTCTGCATTGCCAGGGCTATTCTCAGGAAACCGAAGATTCTGATTCTGGATGACAGCACGAGCGCCGTCGATACGGCGACGGACGCGAAGATCAGGAAAGCTTTCGCGGAGGAAATACCGGATACAACAAAAATCATCATTGCCCAGCGTATCTCCAGCGTGCAGCACTGCGACAGAATCCTCGTCATGGATGACGGCCGTGTCAACGGCGAGGGAACACATGAGGAACTGCTGAAGAATAACAGAATCTACCGTGAAGTATATGAGTCGCAGACCGGTGTCAACGCCGAGGCCGACTTTGATCAGAAAAACTGAAAAGGAGGTGAAACCATGGAAGAACAGAACGAAAATGAAAAAGAACGTGCGGTGAGACAGCCCGGTCCCCGCGGACCCCGTGCCGGACGCGGTATGCCGAGACCGAAAATCAATCATCCGGGAAAGCTGCTGAAGCGCCTCCTGAACTACACCTTTTCTTCTTTTAAGGCGGAGTGGATTATCGTGCTCGTGTGTATTGTGGTGTCTGTCATTGCCAACGTCCAGGGAACCATGTTCACCAGAACGCTGATCGACAGCTATATTACCCCGATGATCGGTAAGACGGATCCGGACTACGGACCGCTCGCAGCGGCGATCCTGCGCGTGATGATTTTTTACGCATGCGGCATAGCAGCCACCTATATTCAGACGAGACTGATGATCAATATTTCTCAGGGAACGCTGAAAAAGCTCAGAGTCGAGGTTTTCTCGAACATGGAGAAACTGCCGATCAGCTATTTTGATCAGCATTCCCACGGCGATATCATGTCCGTCTACACGAATGATATTGATACCATCCGTCAGATGATCAGCCAGTCCATCGTGCAGCTGTTCAGCAGCACCGTGACGCTTGTGAGTATCATCATCATGATGCTGATGCTCAGTATTCCGCTTACCCTGGTGACCTTCGGCATGACGGCACTGATGATCTTTTTCACCGGTCTTGCCACCAAAGCATCCGGGAAGGGATTCATTGCCCAGCAGAAAAATCTCGGAAAACTGAACGGATATATCGAAGAGACCATGGCCGGAGAGAAGGTCGTCAAAGTCTTCACGCATGAAGAAGAATGCCGGAAGACCTTTGATGAGCTGAATGAGGCGCTGTATCAGAGCTCTTACAGAGCCAATGCCTTTTCCAATATTCTCGGACCGATCAATGCACAGCTCGGCAATACCAGCTATGTCATCTGTGCCATGGTCGGCGGACTGCTCGCGCTGAATAAATATCTGGGATTTACGGTCGGCGCACTGGCCAGTTTCCTGACCTTTAACAAAAATTTCAGCATGCCGATCAACCAGGTCAGCATGCAGTTCAACTTTATTATTCAGTCGCTGGCGGGCGCGGAGAGAATTTTCAGCCTGATGGATGAAAAGCCGGAGACTGATGACGGCTACGTGACGCTTGTCAACAGCCGGAATGAGAACGGCGTTGTGACGGAGACAGAGGAGCACACCGGGCAGTGGGCATGGAAACATCAGCATCAGGCAACCGGTGAGGTGGATTATGTACCGCTTCGCGGCGACGTGACATTTAATGACGTGGATTTCGGCTATACCGATGACAAGATCGTGCTTCACGACATTGTCATTCATGCGTATCCGGGCCAGAAGATTGCTCTTGTCGGATCGACGGGTGCCGGCAAGACGACGATCACCAACCTGATCAACCGCTTCTATGACATTCAGGACGGAAAAATCCGCTACGACGATATCAACATCAACAAGATTAAGAAAGCGGATCTCCGGCGGTCCCTCGGCATGGTGCTTCAGGATACGCATCTGTTCACAGGAACCGTGGAGGACAATATCCGGTACGGCAGGCCGGAGGCTTCCCACGAGGAAGTGGTGAAGGCGGCAAGGCTGGCAAACGCCGATTCTTTCATACGGCGTCTTCCGGACGGCTATCAGACGATGCTCAAAGGAGACGGCGCCAACCTGTCGCAGGGCCAGAGACAGCTTCTTTCCATCGCGAGGGCTGCGATCATCGATCCGCCGGTTCTCATCCTTGATGAGGCGACAAGTTCCATCGATACCCGGACAGAAAAAATCGTCCAGGACGGCATGGACAAGCTGATGAAGGGCAGGACTTCCTTCGTCATTGCGCACCGGCTGTCCACCGTGCGCAACAGCGACTGCATTCTTGTCCTCGAGCAGGGCAGAATCATTGAACGCGGCACCCATGCAGAGCTGCTTGCACAGAAAGGCAGGTATTATCAGCTCTACACGGGCGGGAGTGTGACGCAGTAAGGCGGCATGATCTGTGCATACGGGCATGCCCGTGGAAATTCCGGATCATCACTTTTTCAGAATTCTGAGTCATTACTTTTTCATTTCATAAGAGAAGCAAGATCGTCATAGAATCCGGGATAGGAAATGCGGACGCAGTCAGCATCCCGGATCTCTGAAGGACCATCGGCAGCCAGGGCCGCAACAGTAAAGGCCATGGCAGCGCGGTGGTCCTTTGCTGTGTCTATGGTGGCACCGTGAAGCTTCCGGCCGCCGCGGATGATCATGCCGTCATCGGTTCCGGTGATATCGGCGCCCATGGCGGAGAGCCCTCTGACCATCAGATCGATCCGGTTGGACTCCTTGACCTTGAGCTCCGCTGCATCGCGGATTATGGTCTCGCCCTCTGCCGCACAGGCCATGACGGCAATAAGCGGGAGCTCGTCAATCAGCGTCGGAATGAGATCGCCCTCGATCACTGTCCCGTGAAGCGGCATGTGCCATATCTCCAGATCGGCGGTTGATTCACCGCCGGAAGTGTTCAGGTTCCGGTACATCACGGTACCGCCCATATCCTGAAGAACGCGGAGGATGCCGTCTCTTGTCGGATTGGTGCCGGTGTTCCGGAGAATCACATGGGAACCCGGAATGACAGAGGCACCGGCGATGAAGCAGGCGGCGGAAGAGATATCGCCCGGAACCTTGATTTTTGTCCCCTCCAGCTTCGGGTCCGGACGGACGGTGACGGAAGTACCTTCCGCTGTCAGATCAGCACCGAAGTTTTTCAGCATCAGTTCCGTGTGATTTCTGGAAAGTGAAGGTTCGGTTACCGTTGTCGGTCCGTCCGCGTAAAGACCGGCCAGAAGGATGCAGGATTTAACCTGTGCGGAAGCGACCGGCGTTTCGTAAGCGATGCCCCTGAGCGGTCTGCCGTCGATTTCAAGCGGCGCACAGCCGTTTCCGCTTCTGCTTCTGATGGAAGCCCCCATAGCCGTGAGCGGATCGATGATTCTTTTCATCGGCCTTTTGCGGATGGAGTCATCGCCGGTGAGTTCCGTTGAAAAATCCTGTCCGGTAAGAATACCGGAAACCAGCCGCATGGTAGTGCCGGAGTTTCCGCAGTCAAGAACGGCATCCGGCGCCGAAAGGCCGTGAAGGCCTTTTCCGTGAACAATCACGTGGCCGGGATCTGCATCAGAAGTTTCTATATCAATGCCCATTTCCCGGAAACAGGAGATGGTGGACAGGCAGTCTGCCCCGGGAAGAAAATGAGTGATTTCCGTGTCGCCCGAGGCAATGCTTCCGAACATCACGGCCCGGTGCGAGATGGATTTGTCACCGGGAACCTCAAGTTCCCCGTTCAGTGGTTTTTCAGCCGGATCTATCTTCATCAGTCATTTTTCCTTTCTTCTTTTATACTTTCCTTCTGACGTGATAATTGCGCCTGGACAGGATTTCATTCGCACTGTCACGGGCTTTTTCTTCATAAAACTCAATTCGCAGCGCGCCTTCCTCAAAGTCTCTGTTGTGGAGGATGCCGATGTTGCGGATATTGATCTGATTCATGGCGAGCATGGTGGTGATTGTCGCAATGGCGCCTGGCTCATCGGCAATATCCACATAGAGCAGATAAAGTCTCGGAACGGAACCTTTTCTGACATCATCGATGGAATCGCGGTAATTCTTTGAAGAGCTGAACATCGCATGAAGCTTCTCAGCGTCGCCGTCCTGAATGAACGTCCGGGCATGATCCATGAAGCTGATGTAATAATCGAGAACTTTCAGAATCGCGTCACGGTTCGCGAGGCAGATCTGCTGCCACATATCAGGAGAAGAGGAGGCAATCCTCGTAATATCACGGAAGCCGCCGGCTGCCACAAGCTTCATGCGCTCATCGTCGGTGTCCAGATTTTTCACGCTGTTCACCAGCCCCGATGCGACGATATGAGGCAGATGACTGACACCCGCCACGATGTATTTTCCAGAAGAGTGTCCGTGGAATTGGCGTATCCTGTTTTCTCTGTGCCGGCCATCGGATGTCCGCCGATAAAACGGCTGCCGATACCGTGCTCCGATGCCGCTTTCATGGTTTCACCCTTCACGGAGCCCACATCGGTGAGGATCGTGTCAGGACCGCAGACATCCTTAAGAAAATCAAAGTAGCCGATATTGGTGCGCACGGGAGCGCAGAGGAATATGATGCTGCATTCCGAAAAACGCGGATCGAACTGGTCAAGTGCCACATCGATTACGCCGTCAGCAATCGCTTCATCCACGGATGCTCTTGTTCTGGAGTATGCCGCCTGCCGGTAATCCGGATGGATTTTTCTGATGGCGCGGGCAATTGAACCGCCGATCAGGCCGAGTCCTATATATCCAATCGTAGTCATAAGCTTTTCCTCTGACAGAGCAGCATCTGCGCCGCTCAGGAACCGCTTCGTGACGCCTCTGAAAAAAGGAGAGACATCAGCAGCAGTTTCGCACTTCAACGTATGAAACATTTTCGATTTTAGCTGTCGGGACTGAATATGTCAATGTTTTGTACTGCGCTGCATTTCGGCCGGTGTCCGCATCACGGCCGCATCGCTGCCGGGGGAGGTGTGCACACATTTTGTGAGAATATTCAGTCATGAAGATGGTCAGATTTTACAAAATCACTTGATATTATATGGATATTTTAGTAAAATGTACCTATGTTGTATGACATTCTGAATTCTATTTTTCGCTATTGTATCCAACAGAGACGATCGAATCGAAGGAATGGCATGCATCCACATTTTATTTGGGAGGTACAACTATGGAGGTTTACAGGACAGACAGGTTGAGAAACGTCGTATTACTCGGTCACGGCGGTGCCGGCAAGACATCACTGGCAGAAGGAATGGCGTATCTCTCCGGAATCACTTCCAGACTTGGCAGAGTGGAAGACGGAAATACAATCAGTGATTTCGACAAGCAGGAGATCAAACGTAAAATCTCCATCAACACTTCGGTCATTCCGATCATCTGGGACAAGACCAAGATCAATATTCTCGATACACCCGGATATTTCGATTTTATCGGTGAGGCTGAAGAGGCGGCTTCCGCTGCCGATGCGGCGATTATCGTAGTCTCCGGCAAGGCCGGCGTTCAGGTCGGCACGCAGAAGGCGTGGGACCTGTGCGAGAAGTATCATCTGCCCCGCATGATTTTTGTCACCGACATGGATATCGATGATGTCAGCTACCGTGATGTCGTACTGAAGCTGCAGGAGCTTTACGGAAAGAAGATTGCTCCGCTTCACATGCCGATCCGTGAGAACAGAAAATTCATCGGTTATGTGAACATCGTAAAGAATAAGGCAAGAAGATACATCAACCAGAATGAAAAGGAAGAGATTCCGGTTCCCGATTACGTAAAGGATCATCTGGATGAGTACAGGACCACGCTGCTTGAGTCCGTGGCCGAGACAAGCGATGAGTTCATGGACCGTTATTTCAACGGCGAGGAATTCTCACCGGCCGAGATCGGAGCGGCACTGGCTGCCAACGTGGAATCCGGCGATATGGTGCCTGTGTGCATGGGATCCCCGATCAACCTTCAGGGTGTCAAAATCCTGCTCGACGATATCGTTACGTATTTCCCGGATCCTTCAAAGAGAAAACGCTCGGGTCTTGAGCGCGGCACGAACAATACCTTCGATGCAAACTATAATTTCGCACTGTCGAAGACGGCGACCGTATGGAAGACCATCGCGGATCCGTTCCTCGGCAAGTACTCACTGATCAAAGTATGCTCCGGTGTCATCAAGCCGCAGGATACCCTTTACAATGTGACACGTGATTCCGAGGAGAAGATCGGAAAGCTTTACGTGATGTGCGGAAGCAAACCGATTGAGGTTTCCGAGCTCCATGCCGGTGATATCGGTGCGATTGCCAAGCTCGGCGATGCACAGACAGGAGATTCCTTTGCGACAAAGGATCACCCGGTGGATTACGGTCCGGTGGCAGTGTCCAGACCGTATACCGCAAAGCGGTATAAAGTGCCGAACAAAGCTGAAGTTGACAAGGCTGCACAGGGACTGTCCAGGCTGGCGCTTGAGGATCTGACCATGAAGGTCGTCAATGATTCCGCAAATCACCAGACACTGATCTACGGTATCGGCGATCAGCAGATCGACATCATTGCGGACAAGCTGAAAGACCGTTACAAAGTGGAAATCGAGCTTTCCGAGCCGAAGGTGCCTTTCCGTGAGACAATCCGGAAGACCTCCGATGTTGATTCCAAGTATAAGAAGCAGTCCGGCGGACACGGTCAGTACGGCCATGTCAAGATGAAATTCGAGCCGTCAGGAGATCTGGATACACCGTATGTATTTGAGGAGCAGGTAGTCGGAGGATCCGTACCGAAGAACTACTTCCCGGCAGTAGAAAAGGGACTTGCAGAATCGGTTGAGTCAGGACCGCTGGCAGCCTATCCGGTTGTCGGTGTGAAGGCAATCCTGTATGACGGGTCCTATCATCCGGTAGATTCTTCGGAGATGGCGTTCAAGACAGCGACAAGAATGGCCTTCAAGGATGGTTTTATGAAGGCTGATCCGGTACTGCTTGAGCCGATCCTTGATATGAAGGTTACCGTGCCGGATGCCTATACCGGTGATGTCATGGGAGACCTGAACAAGAGACGCGGCCGTGTGCTTGGCATGACACCGACGAAGGAAGGACTGACCGTCATCGAGGCTGAGGTTCCTCAGCTGGAGATCTACGGCTATTCCAATACGCTTCGTTCGATGACCGCCGGCGCGGGAGAATTTGAATATACCTTTGCCCGTTATGAGCAGGCACCTGCCGATGTACAGAAGAAGCAGATTGAAGCCCGTGCGAGCAAGGTAAAGGATGTCGAAGAATAAACCGGATCTGCTCTGCAGGGCGGTTCCCTGAAGCAGGTTATCAGGATGATGTAAGACAGAGGGCGGATGCTTAAGTTCCGAACATGGGAGAGAAGTGAGAAGAAGCGGCGTTTTCCGGACGCGATGTTATCGCAGAACGGGAGGCGCCGCTTCTGATTATTTTTTGCCGGATTTAAAGATTTCATGATCCCGTTGCATAAAATGTGATACAATAGCACCAGATTTTTTATCAGGAGGAATGGACCAATGGCAAAAGACATTGACTGGGGAAGCCTGGACTTCTCCTACAGAGAGACGGATTACAGCTATGTTTCCATGTATAAGGACGGAAAATGGGACGAAGGAAAGCTGACCGGTGATCACACGGTTACCATGAGTGAGTGTGCATGTGTACTGCAGTATTCACAGTCCTGTTTCGAGGGCCTGAAGGCATATACCACCGAGGACGGCAGAATTGTCTGCTTCCGCCCGGATCTCAATGCACAGAGAATGGCTGACTCGGCCAGAAGACTTGAGATGCCGCCTTTCCCGGAGGATCGTTTTGTTGATGCCGTCAGAGAAGTTGTAAAAGCGAACATCGACTGGGTACCGCCGTATGGCTCCGGTGCTACGCTTTACATCCGTCCGTACATGTTCGGATATAATTCCGTTATCGGTGTAAAACCGGCAGATGAATACATGTTCCGTATTCTTGTGACGCCTGTAGGCCCTTATTTCAAGGGCGGTGCAAAGCCGGTTGTTGTACGTATTCCTGATTTCGACCGTGCAGCGCCGCACGGAACCGGCGGAATCAAGGCCGGTCTGAACTATGCCATGAGTCTGCATCCGATCATGGAGGCTCACCGTGAGGGCTTCAATGAAAATATGTATCTGGATCCCGCAACCCGGACAAAGGTTGAGGAGACCGGCGGAGCAAACATCATTTTCATCAAGGATCACGGCAAGACGCTGGTGACACCGAAGTCAGATTCTATCCTTCCTTCCATCACCCGCCGCTCTATCTGCTGGATTGCCGAGAATATGCTTGGCATGAAGGTTGAACACAGACCGGTTCTGTTCAGCGAAGTTCCCGAGATGGAGGAAATGGGACTGTGCGGAACGGCTGCCGTTATTTCTCCGGTAGGTCAGATCAATGATCACGGCCGCATCATCAATATTCCGAGCGGCATGGATGAGATGGGTCCGACGACGAAGAAACTGTACGATACGCTGACCGGTATTCAGATGGGACGCATCAAAGCACCCGAAGGATGGATTTTTGAAGTCTGAAAATCATCGAAGCTGAATGAATATTCATCAGATTGTGATATAATGTGGCTGTATGCTTTTACAGAAAAAGCATACAGCCATTTTTTTCAGTTACGAAAATGACAGAATATTCAGGTGTCATGATGAATCAGGACAGAACGCCATTGATCGATGCAATGGCCGCTTTTATCAACAGAAATCCGGCATTTTTCAGGGTGCCGGGGCACCGGTTCGAGAGAGGCGTCGATGAAAAGGCGCTGGCACTGATCGGAAGCCGGGCTTTTCAGGCGGATCTCACGGAAGCCGAAGGACTGGACGACCTGCATCATCCGGCGGGAGCCATCCTTGAGTCGGAGAGGCTCGCGGCTGAGCTTTACGGCTCGGACCGATGCTGGTTTCTTGTCAACGGGACAACCAGCGGAAATGAAGCCATGATTCTTTCTGCCGTCGGGCCCGGCGAAAAAATCCTGATCAGCCGCGATGCGCATCGCTCTGCGCTGCAGGGCCTGGTTCTCTCGGGCGCAGTGCCCGTGTGGATCACGCCCCCGGAGATTCCGGGATGGAACCTGACCGGTTCCGTCGATCCTGAAAAAATCCGCGAAGCGCTTGACAGGGATTCCTCCATCAGAGCGGTTTACCTCACCAGTCCCACATATTACGGCGTGCGAAGCGATATCCGGACGACAGCAGAGATCTGCCATGAGCACGGGGTTCCGCTGCTGATCGATGAGGCGCACGGCGCTCATCTTTATTTCGACAGCAGGATGTATGCTCCGAAGGGAGCCATCTCATGCGGCGCGGATCTGGCGGCGCAGAGTACGCACAAGACATGCGGCAGCATGACCGGAAGCTCCATGCTTCATCTGAAGGGGAAGCTGATCAGTCCTGAAAGAGTGGATGCCTGTGTGAAGCTTGTGACAACGACGAGTCCGAATTATGTGATGATGGCATCGCTGGACGGCGCCAGACACCGGATGGCCATGAAGGGGCAGGAGTGTTTCCGCAGAGCATACCGGCTGCGTCAGAAAGCCGCGGCCATGCTCGAGGATATACCGGGGGTCAGCGTTCTGAATTTCCGTTCGGACGCTGGCATGTACGGACTGGACCCGCTCCGTCTTGTCTTTTCGGCACGGGAGGCCGGCATCAGAGGATATGACCTTCAGCGGATGCTGTATGATGAAGGAAATGTCAGCTGTGAATTATCAGATCCTGATCATGTGGTGTGTGTGATCACATCCGGCAATACGGATGAAGAGATCGAGGCACTGGCAGAAACCTGCCGGAAAGCGGTGGAGACATATGGCCGGCAATCCACGGATAAGACGGACGGCACGGAGAAACCGTGGGCTCCGGCAGATCTCAGCGCTCCGGAGGAACAGCAGATGAAGAATTTTCTTCTGCGGCCGATGCCTGAGCTGAAGATGACGCCCCGGGAGGCATTTTACAGCCGGACAGAGACGGTATCACTTGCCGATGCCGTGGGAAGAGTGGCGGCGGAATCTTTCATACCTTATCCGCCCGGCATTCCGGTCATCTGTCCGGGAGAAGTACTGAGCCATGAAACAGCGGAGGAGATCATCACCTTTTCCTCTCTGGAAATGAACGGACAGAAAGCAGATCGGAAAGACAGTTTCCGGGTCGTGGTATCGTGAACAGCATATCGTCAGCAGTGCGGCAGAAAGGGCATCATGAGTCAGACAAAAAAAACGGAAATCTCTACAGCAGGCATGAAGTCGGACAGCGGTGAAACCTTCCGCGTCTATCCGGGCGATCCCATGAGGGACGGCGTCAGGAGAGACGGGCCGAGGGTCTGCTTCACGATGCGTGTTCCGGAGAACAGGGAGCTGGTGCTTCTTCTTTACCGGGACGATGATACGACACCTTCCAGGGCGATCCCTTATCCGGCATCTGACCGGATCGGCAATGTGAGCTCCGTGAGTATTTATGTGAATCCGGACGAGACCTGGTACAACTATTCGGTCGACGGACAGATCATACCGGATCCCTGTGCCGTCAGCGTGAAGAGAGCTACAGATCCCGTGACAGGAGAAAAACACCTGTACTGTGCGATTCCTTCCGACTATACGGCCGATACGGATCCTCTGTATATTCCGGAGGCAGATTCAGTCTATTACAAACTGAATGTGCGCGGTTTTACCAGAGGACGGCAGGCCGGTGTCCGTCATCCCGGAACGTTTACCGGCGTAAAGGAAAAAATTCCCGACATGAAAGCACTGGGCATTACCGGTGTGATTCTGATGCCATCCTATGAATTCTCCGATGAAGAAAAAAGAACAGAGACAAGCTACGTTCTCGATCATGATATCCATGTCAGGAAAGTCGGGAAAAAGGAACGGAAAAATTTCTGGGGCTACAGCGAAGGACTGTATTTTGCGCCCAGAGCTGCGTACTGTGCGACGGATGATCCCGTGAGGGAATTCGGCCATATGACGGATGCACTGCATGAAAACGGGATTGAGTGTATTCCGGAGTTTTATTTTCTGCCGGGAGCAGATCCGAGACTGGTGACGGACGTCCTCCGGTACTGGCGTTTCGTATTTCATGTTGACGGTTTTCATCTGGTCGGCGAGGGAAACTGGATCGATGCCGTGACCGCAGACCCGATGCTGGTGCGCACCAAAATTATTTACACCTGGTTCAGTCCGAAGAATGCCCGTTCAGGGGGAAGTTCTTCCTCAGGCAATCTCTCCTGCATGAATCTCGGCTATGAGCATATCATGCGGAAATTCCTGAAAGGCGACCCGGATGTGTCCATTGCCGCTGTGACAGAGGCGATGAGGACGGACAGTCATGATTTTGGAAAAATCAGCTTTTTTGCCGACCAGGACGGCTTCACCATGGCAGATATGGTGAGCTACGGTGAGAAGCACAATGAGGCCAACGGTGATGAGGGCCTTGACGGAACGGATGAAAATTATTCGTGGAACTGCGGTGCGGAAGGAAAGAGCCGGAAGGCAGCCGTAAAACAGCTGCGCATGCATCAGCTGAGGAATGCCTTTCTGATGCTGATGACAGGCCAGCCGTCTCCGATGATTTACGCCGGGGATGAGGTGCTGAATTCCCAGAACGGGAACAATAACGCATGGTGTCAGGATAATGAGACCGGCTGGGTCAGCTGGTCGCGTTCCCGGTCTGCGATGGAGATGAAGCATTTTGTGTCCGAGTGCATCGCTTTCCGGGCGGCCCATCCGGTGCTGCACCAGTGTCATCCCATGAAAATGAGCGATTACCGAAGCTGCGGTTTTCCTGACCTTTCCTATCACAGCAGCATTGCCTGGATGAGCGGGTCCGCCGGGACCAAATGCGGATTTGCGGCCATGTACTGCGGTGAATACGCTGAGAAACCGGACGGTTCAGCAGATGATACGATATACATCGTATACAATATGTACTGGAAGGCGCAGGATTTTGCACTGCCTCAGCTGCCTTCCGGCAGGCAGTGGGTGATCAGAGCAGATACCTCAAGGGAGGAATGTTTTCTTGAAAGGGGACAGGGAATACCTGTTCAGGAGGATAAAAAAATCTCAGTGAACGGAAGAAATATCGTGATACTGATGGCAGAGGACAGGAAAAAGCAGGATGAATAAGTATCCGTACATCGTTCAGCACTTTAAGACAATCACAAAACACCGGCGTCTCGTTGCGCATTACTGCTTCAGGATGGGGCTGTACCGTCAGGGGCTTACGCATGATCTGTCCAAGTATTCACCGACAGAATTTCTCGAGGGCGCACATTACTGGCAGGGCGTCAGAAGCCCGAATAACGAAGCCAGAGAGGAAGTCGGATACTCACGCGCATGGCTGCACCACAAGGGACGCAACAGACACCATTTCGAATATTGGATTGATTACGGAATAAATTGTGATACAATCATTCGGGGTGTGCCCATTCCCAGAAAATATATTGCGGAAATGGTCGCAGACCGGATCAGCGCCTCCAGGGTGTATCAGGGAGATGCCTATACATGCAGGTCTTCCTATGAATATTTTGTCAGAGGAAAGGAAAAACTGTGGTTCGTCCACAGGGACGCACTGGCACAGCTGGGATTTCTTCTGAAGATGGTGGCTGATGAAGGGGAAGACAGGGCACTGGATTACATTAGAAACGAATATCTGAAAGGAAAGCCGCTGCCGGAATCAATACAGATCACGGAACCCTACCGTGATACTGTCTGACCGGTATCTGCGGGACAGAGGATGCGCACAAGATGTCAAGACCAATGTTGAAGGTAGTAAAATTCGGTGGAAGTTCACTTGCGGATGCCGGTCAGTTCAAAAAGGTGGGAGCTATCATCCGTGCTGAAGAAGGAAGAAGATATGTGGTTCCCTCAGCACCGGGCCGCCGCTTCGCGAACGATACCAAGGTGACGGATATGCTGTACGGCGCGTATGAACTTGCCGAGAAGGGCGCTGATTTTACACAGGCGCTTCAGAATATCAAGGACCGGTACGACGCCATTATCAGAGGACTCGGACTGGATTACTCGCTGGACGAGGAATTCCGTATCATCCATCAGCATTTTCAGGAAAAGGCCGGCGTTGATTATGCCGCTTCGAGAGGTGAATACCTGAACGGAAAGGTGATGTCGGCATATCTCGGCTTTGAGTTTGTTGATGCAGCCGATGTGGTGAAATTCGATGAAGACGGCAGTTTCAACGACAGGCTCACCGACAAGGAAATGCACAAAAGGCTTACCGCACTGGAGCACGCCGTGATTCCGGGATTTTACGGATCCCTGCCCGACGGGTCGATCAAAACCTTTTCCAGAGGCGGCTCAGATATCACGGGTTCTCTTGTGGCCAAGGCTGTTCATGCGGACATGTACGAGAACTGGACGGATGTATCGGGCTTCCTGATGGCCGATCCCAGAATCGTTGAAAATCCGGTTACGATCAGCACCATCACCTACCGTGAGATGCGTGAGCTTTCCTACATGGGCGCAACGGTTCTTCACGAAGATGCCGTCTTCCCGCTCAGAAAGGAAGGCATTCCGATCAATGTGCGCAATACGAACCGTCCGGAAGACCCCGGTACGATGGTCGTGGAGAGCACCTGCAACAAGCCGAAATATACCATCACAGGTATCGGCGGCAAGAAGGGCTTTGCTTCCATTACTATTGAGAAAGCCATGATGAATGCGGAGATCGGTTTCGGCCGGAAGGTTCTGCAGGTGATCGAGGACGAGGGGCTGACCTTTGAGCATATCCCCTCCGGTATTGATACTTTCTCTGTCTATATGAACCAGAAGGACTTTGAGCCGCATGAACAGAAAATCATTGCCGGTCTTCACCGCAGTGTATATCCGGACATGATAGAGCTGGAGTCCGATCTTGCGCTTATTGCCGTTGTCGGACGTGGCATGCGCCGGACAAGAGGAACCGCCGGCAGGATTTTTGCCGCGCTGGCTCATGCGCATGTCAATGTCAAGATGATCGATCAGGGCTCTTCCGAGCTGAACATCATCATCGGCGTTGAAAACCGTGATTTCGAGACGGCCATCAGAGCCATCTATGACATTTTCGTACTGTCACAGCTGTGATGCTGCGGGAAATCATCAATCAGGCGGATGCTGCCGGCAGTAAAATGATACCGCCGGTACATGAAAAACGGTATGAAGATATGATCAGGGGGTGCAGGTATGAAAAGAATTCTGTTGAAACTCAGCGGCGAGGCACTGGCAGGAAACAAAAAGACTGGCTTTGATGACGATGTGATCCTCGGTGTCGCAAAACAGGTGAAGGTGCTGAACGGGGAAGGCTATCAGATCGGCATCGTCATCGGCGGCGGAAATTTCTGGCGGGGCCGTTCAAGTGACCGCATCGACCGCGTAAAGGCGGACCAGATCGGTATGCTGGCAACCGTCATGAACTGCATTTATGTATCGGATGTATTCCGTTCTCTCGGTATGATGACATCCGTGCTGACACCAATGGAGATCGGCGGTATCACAAAGCTTTATTCCAAGGACAGAAGCAACAAATATTACGGAAAGAACATCGTTGTCTTCTACGGCGGCGGGACAGGCAATCCTTATTTCTCCACGGATACCGCCGCGGTTCTCCGTGCGATCGAAACGAATGCGGACGCACTCCTTCTCGCGAAGGCAGTGGACGGCGTGTACGACAGCGATCCGAAGGAGAACCCGAACGCGAAAAAGTACGACAGACTGAGCATTGACGAGGTCGTTGCGAAACAGCTGAAGGTTGTCGATGTCACAGCTTCCGTCATGGCACAGGAAAATCACCTTCCGATGATTGTGTTCGGCCTCGCGGAAGAAAACAGCATCATCAATGCGGCACACGGCAGAACAAGCGGAACAGTCATTACCGCAGACTGATCCTGAGACAGGGTCAGCCGGGCGCCGGTTCAGCATCAGTTTTAAGAGGAGCAGCATAACTGTAAGATGAGAGCAGCAGCCCGGAAGGGGCAGAAGCTGCCAATGGAGGATTTTACTTATGGATGAGAGACTGAAACCCTATCAGGACAAGATGGACAAGACAATTCAGAACCTTTCGGGAGAGCTGGACACGATCCGTGCCGGTCGTGCCAATCCGCATGTGCTTGACAGAATCATGGTGGATTATTACGGATCTCCGACACCTATCAAAAATGTGGCCAACGTCACGGTGCCCGAGGCCCGTCTGATACAGATTCAGCCGTGGGAGGGTTCCATGGTGAAGGAAATCATCAAGGCCATCCAGATGTCCGATCTGGGCATCAATCCGAATACTGACGGAAAAACAGTCCGGCTGGTATTCCCCGAGCTCACCGAGGAGAGACGTAAACAGCTTTCCAAAGAGGTGAAGAAAAAGGGTGAAGAGTCAAAAGTGGCCATCCGGAACATCAGAAGAGACGGAAACGAAGCGTTCAAGAAGCTTGAAAAGTCCGAGGACGTATCCGAGGATGTGGTGAAGGAACTTCAGGAAGATCTTCAGAAGACCACCGACAGCTACAGCAAGAAGATCGATGGCATGATTGATACCAAGATAAAGGAACTCATGACCGTTTAACGCCTGAAAGGTCATCATGAATATGGAAGAAAAGTTAATACTGCCGAATCATCTCGCCATCATTCTGGACGGCAACGGACGGTGGGCGAAAAAACGCGGTATGCCGCGCAGCTACGGACATATTGTCGGAACGGATAATCTGGAAAAAATGTGTGACGTGATTTCGGATATGGGCATAAAATATCTGACCGTCTATGCGTTTTCAACGGAGAACTGGAAGCGGGCGCAGGATGAAGTGGCGCTCCTGATGAACCTGTTCCGCAAGTACCTGAGAAGGTGCGAGAAGAAAGCCATCCGGAATCACATGCGTGTCCGTATCATCGGTGATCCCTCCGCGCTTGCGCCTGATCTGCAGGATGAAATCCGGGAAGTAGAGGAAGTATCGAAGGATTATGACCGGATGTTCTTCCAGATCGCGATCAATTACGGCGGCAGAGATGAGATTGAGCGTGCCGTGACAAAGCTGGCGGATGATGCAAGAAAGGGTGTCCTGCCTGAGGGAAGAGTGACGGGAGAGATTTTTGAACGGTATCTTGACACGGCCGGCATCCCCGACCCTGATCTGATGATCCGTACAAGCGGAGAACAGAGAATTTCCAATTTCCTGCTGTGGCAGATGGCCTATACGGAATACTATTTCACGGATGTCGCCTGGCCGGATTTTCATAAGGAAGAACTGCTGGAGGCCATAAGAGAATATGACCGCCGGAACAGAAGATTCGGCGATGCGAAGTAACAGAAAAAATGACTGGAGGATCAGAAGGTGAATTCTGATGTGTCGCTTATCATCGGACTGGTCATGCTGGCGATCATGTTCGTTGTTCAGTACCTGACCAGGAAGGTAACGAATTCTTTTGTGACGAGAACAGTCAGCGGTGTCATTCTCATCCTGATCGCGCTGATCGTGATCATCAGGGGAAGCTGGCTTCTGTATGCCGTCTGCTTCGTCCTTTCCATGATCGGGCTTTATGAATTCTACCGTGCGCTCGGTGTCCATCAGAAAGGCGGCGTCACCGGTCTGGAAGTGGCGGGTACGGCAGGGGCGGTGCTTTATTATCTGTCCGTTATTCCTGAGAGCGCAAAGTCTGAGCTGATGAGCATCGTGGCAGGCCTGATTCTGGTTCTGTCGGTCTATGTCTTTACTTTCCCGAAATACGAGGTGGGGCAGGTTCTGGCGGCCTTTACGGGTATCGTTTATGTGGCAGTCATGCTGTCCTTCGTATACAGAACAAGAATGCTCGATGACGGAAATTATCTCGTCTGGCTGATTTTCATCAGTTCATGGGGATGCGACACCTGTGCCTACTGCTTCGGAAGGCTTTTCGGAAAGCATCACATGACACCTGTCCTCAGTCCGCATAAAACGGTTGAAGGCGCCATAGGCGGCGTGGCCGGCGCTGCCGTGCTCGGCCTTCTCTATGGCCTGTTTCTGGGCGAAGAAGCCGGTGCCTATACAGCCATCAGTGCAGCCGGCGCACTGATCTCCATGATCGGAGATCTGTCGGCTTCCGCCATCAAGCGCAATGCCGGCATCAAGGATTACGGGACGCTGATCCCCGGTCACGGCGGCGTGCTTGACCGGTTTGACAGTGTGATTTTTACGGCGCCTGTCATTTACTTTATGGCGCAGTGTCTTCCGCTGTAAGGCGTCTGTCTGACTGATTATGCTGAGGTATCGGATAAATGAAAAGAATTGCGATTCTCGGGTCTACGGGTTCCATAGGAACCCAGACCCTTGATGTGGTGAGAAATAACAGCGATATGAAAGTGACCGCGGTTTCCGCATACCGGAGTACGGATCTCCTTGAAAAGCAGATCCGTGAGTTCGCGCCGGAGATCGCGGTTCTTTATGATGAAGCGGCGGCAAAAGATCTGAAAAGCCGTGTGAGCGATACAGAGACAAAGGTCCTTTCCGGTATGGACGGACTGGTTGAGCTCGCTTCCATGGAGAACTCGGATATCCTGGTTACGGCTGTCGTCGGTATGATCGGCATCCGTCCTACGCTGGCCGGTATCGCGGCCGGGAAAGATATCGCGCTTGCCAACAAGGAAACCCTCGTCACGGCAGGGCATCTGGTTATGAAGAGCGCGCAGGAACACCACGTTCAGATTCTTCCCGTGGACAGCGAACACAGCGCGATTTTTCAGTGCCTGCACGGCGAAGACCGCGGCAGCATTCACAGACTTCTGATCACAGCATCGGGAGGACCGTTCCGCGGTATGAAGACGGAACAGCTCTCGCGCATGACGCCGGAGGATGCACTGAAGCATCCGACCTGGTCCATGGGAAGAAAAATCACCATCGATTCCGCTACCCTTGTGAATAAGGGTCTTGAGGTCATGGAGGCGCACTGGCTCTTCGGCGTGACGCTGGATCAGATTCAGGTCGTGGTACAGCCTCAGAGCATTATTCATTCGATGGTGGAATTCGAGGACGGTGCGGTGATGGCTCAGCTCGGATCGCCCGATATGAGGCTTCCGATTCAGTATGCGCTCTGCTATCCGGAACGGAGATATCTGCCCGGGAAGCGGCTTGATTTTGAGACGCTGACAGGGATCGAGATCGACAGACCGGATATGGAGACTTTCAGGGGACTCCCCATGGCCATAGAAGCAGCGAAGACGGGAGGCTCCATGCCGACGGTATTTAATGCGGCAAATGAAGAGGCCGTAGGACTGTTTCTTGATCATCGGATCGGATTTCTCGATATTTACCGGATCATTCAGGAAAGCATGGACCGCGCCGGGGTGATTCCTGATCCCGGTCTGGATGACATCCTTGCGGTGGAGAAGGATACGAGAGAATTTGTGCGGAGTCATTACGGAAACTGAGAAAAAAGCCGGAAAGGATTAAGACAGTTTGAGATATTTATGGGGCATACTGATTCTGGGTATCACCATTCTGTTTCATGAATTCGGACACATGGTGACGGCCAGAAAGAACGGTGTCTTTGTTGAGGAATTCTCGGTCGGGTTCGGTCCGAGAATTCTTTCGCATAAGAGCAGAAAGAGCGGAACTGTATATTCGTGGAAAATCATACCCTTCGGCGGGTCCTGTGCCATGAGAGGTGAAACTGAAGAGGATGAACATGCGGAAGGAAGCTTTACGGGAGCGAAGCTCTGGCAGAAGGCGCTGATCGTTGCGGCGGGACCGCTGTTTAATTTCCTGCTCGCACTGATCGCGGCCTTTATACTGGCGGCCGCCCTGGGGCAGGATCCCGCGGTCGTAGCCAAAGTGGAAGCAGGATCCCCCGCGGAAGCGGCAGGCCTTGAAGAGGGCGATGAGATCATCCGGTTCGACGGGAGGACCATCCTGAACAGCCGGGATCTTCAGATCAATCTGATGATCTACGGCGTGCCGACAGATAACGTCCGGATGACCGTCAGAAGAAACGGCGAAAAGGTTCAGATTTCCTATGTGCCGGAAACGACGACGAGGTGGATGCTCGGCTTTTATTACGACGATACGGAGACAAAAAACGGTGTGCTAGTTACCACACTGGAAAAAGATTCCGCGCTGAAAGACGCGGGACTTGAGAACGGGGATGTCATCACGGCGCTCAACGGAGATGAAATCAGATCAACGGAAGATCTTCAGTCGTGGCTCTCCGAAAATCCGCTGGACGGCTCACCTGTTGACGTAACCTACCGGAGAGGAAGCAGGACAAAAACAGCGGAGCATGTCGTCCCCAGAAAAGAAGTCCGGGCTTCCGGCGATTTTTCCTTTACAGGAAACTACGTAAAGCAGAATGCGGCGGGTGTGGTGAAAACCGCATGTACCGAGACCGCCTACAACATCGGACTTGTCTGGAAGACGCTGGGAGGTCTTGTCAGCGGCATCTTTTCCATCAATGACTTTTCCGGCCCTGTAGGCATCGTCAAGACCGTCGGGGATACATATCAGGAGGCTGCGCAGCATATTTCCTTTGCGGCTGCGCTCCTTACGCTGGTCAGTATCCTGTGTATGATTTCGGCCAATCTCGGCATTATGAATCTGATTCCGCTTCCGGCGCTCGACGGCGGGAAGCTGCTGATCTACCTGATCGAGGCGGTTACGGGAAAACACATCAGTATGGAAGTGCAGTACCGGACAGATGTCGTGGGGCTGGGACTGCTGCTTGTTTTTTCCATGTATATTACGATACATGATATTCTGAGAATCATCTAAAAAAATCTTGACGCACAGATCATTCAGTGCTAATATAATCTTCGTTGCCGACAGAAAGGCAGCGAGATGCGGAAGTGTCGGAATTGGTAGACGAGCAAGACTAAGGATCTTGTGGTAGCAATACCGTGAGGGTTCGATTCCCTTCTTCCGCATAGGCATAAAACCGGAAATCCTTGTATGAGGGTTTCCGGTATTTTTTTTTGCCTGCAGATTTTTAAGCCTGAAAAAAAGGAAATCCGCCTTTCGCGGCGTATAAGACTATTGTAGAGCAGTTTTGTGACCCGGATGCAGGAGTGATCAGAATGAATATCCGTGAACAGATCGAGCAGAATGAACTGGAAACGCTGAGTCCGTATGCATCCGTGAGCTGCCGGACAAAAGGAAGAAAAAAACCTCAGGAAAAGGATGAGGTACGCACGGAATTTATGCGTGACCGCGACAGGATTCTCCACTGCAAGGCTTTTCGCAGACTGAAGGACAAGACACAGGTTTTTCTGGATCCCGAGGGTGATCATTACCGCACGAGACTGACGCATACGCTCGAGGTTTCCCAGATCGCAAGGACGATCGGCAGGGCCCTGAAGCTGAATACAGATCTGATCGAGGCGATCGCGCTGGGACATGATCTCGGCCACACACCTTACGGGCATGCCGGCGAGAGAACACTGAATGAGCTCATGCCGGAGGGGTTCCGCCATTACGAGCAGAGCCTTCGGGTGGTAGACTGTCTGGAAAACGAGGGAAAGGGTCTGAACCTGACCTGGGAGGTCCGGGACGGCATCCTGAATCATCAGATGGAGACAACACCAGGCACGCTGGAGGGCAGAGTCGTAAGAATTTCGGACAAAATCGCCTATATTCACCATGATATGGATGATGCACAGCGCGCGGGTATTATTTCCGAGGATGATATTCCCGTGACGCTCCGCATGACGCTGGGTTACACCACGAAGGAGAGGCTGAATACGCTGGTGCTTGACGTCATCCGTTCCAGTGCGGGAAAGAATGACATTCTTCAGTCACAGAGAATTCATGAGGCCATGATGCTTTTCAGAAAGCTCATGTTTGCCGATGTATATATGAACCCTGTCGCCAAGTCCGAAGAGGTGAAGGTGCACAGGATGATCACGGGACTCTACCAGTATTATACGGAGCATCCGAAGGAAATGCCGGAGGAATACAGCCGGATGACGGATCAGGGAACCACCGTCAGCCGTGCTGTCGGCGATTATATTTCCGGAATGACAGACACCTACTGTGTGCGCCGGTTCCGTGAGATTTTTGAGCCGAAGTCCTGGGATATTTTCTGAAAAAAGGCGCAGGAGGATTTTTATCGGAGACGGCTATGTATTATTCAGAGGAAGTTTTGCAGGAAGTGCGTGAGCGGAACGACATTGTGGATGTCATTTCGCAGCACGTGCGGCTGCAGCGGCGCGGCGCCAATTACTTTGGTCTGTGCCCGTTCCATCATGAAAAAACGGCTTCTTTTTCCGTCAGTCCGGACAAACAGATGTACTACTGCTTCGGATGCCACAAGGCGGGCAATGTCATTACCTTTGTGATGGAATATGAGAATTATTCATTTACAGAGGCTGTTCAGTATCTGGCCGACAGGGCAGGTATCAGGCTTCCGGAAAAGAATCAGTCCGCCGAAGACCGGGCGAGGGCCGACAGACGGCAGAAACTTCTGGAAATCAACCGTACGGCGGCAACGTACTTCTATGAGAAGCTCAGAATGCCGTGCGGAAGCGCCGCCATGGCGTATCTGACAAAGCGCGGGATCAGTGCCGAAACCATGAAAAATTTCGGTCTGGGATATTCCGACAGATACAGTGATGACCTCTACAGATTCATGAAATCCAGAGGATACAGCGACGATCTTCTGAAGGACAGCGGTCTGTTTCATTATGACAGCCGGAAAGGCTTCACCGACAAGTTCTGGAACCGCGTGATGTATCCGATTATGGATGCCAATTCCCGCGTGATCGGCTTCGGCGGACGTGTCATGGGGGACGGACAGCCCAAATATCTGAATTCCCCGGAGACGGAGATTTTTAACAAGAGGCGGAATCTTTACGGTCTTCATGTGGCGCGGCGGACAAAGAAACATAACCTGATTATCTGCGAGGGCTACATGGATGTGATCTCGATGCATCAGGCGGGATATACCAACGCCGTTGCGTCTCTGGGAACAGCGCTGACGGATGAACAGTGCATGCTGATGAGCCGGTTCACGAAGGAAGTGCTTGTTATTTACGATATGGACACGGCCGGTGTAAGTGCGGCGCTTCGGGCGATACCGATGCTTCGTGCAGCCGGCATTGCCACAAAAGTCGTCGACCTCAGACCGTGCAAGGATCCTGATGAATTTATTCAGAAGAACGGCGGTGAGGCGTTTGAGCAGCGTCTGCTTTCAGCCAGAAACAGTTTCGCGTTTATCGTGGATCATGTGGAAAGCAGGTACGATCCGCAGGATCCGGGGGAAAGGTCTCAGATGCTCCACGAGGACTGCGTCGAGGCTGCAAAAATCGAGGATGAGATCGAGCGGGAGAGCGATATGAAGTATCTCGCACAGAGATACGGCATCAGCGAGAAGATCATCAGCCGCTATGTGGCAAAGGAACTTTTAAGGGACACGGCGCAGCAGCAGAATGAGATCCGTGCACGGGAAGACAGGCAGCAGAAACGGGAGGCGCTGAAAGCGGATCCCGGCGATACGGAGCAGAAGATCATGCTGACGATGCTTACGTCACGCCCGGAGATCATTCCCAGAATTACGAAATATCTCACGCCTCAGGATTTTACCAATCCGATGTACCGGAAGGTCGCGGAGATGGTCTTTGATCAGGCCGGGAAAACCGGCAGGGTCAGCGAGGCAGGCATCATAGATTATTTCGGCACCGCGGAGGAGCAGTCAGAGGCCGCTTCTCTGTTTAATACCCATCTGGCACTTGATTCTGATGAGGAAAGAATCAGGGCCTTTACGGATGTGCTGATCCGCCTGAAAAGAAAGAGTCTGAAGGCGAGATCGGACGCGCTCGATCCTTCTGATATGAAGGGATTCATGCAGGTGATGGACGAGCGGAAGCAGATCGACAGGCTGGCGGCATCAGGGCTGCCGGATGAGATTTTCAGATCCTGAATAAAGAAAGGACGTAAAATATGAAGCAGAAGCAGGACAACAGCAGGATTCTTGAGAAAACAAAGGAGCTTGTGGAGGAGGCCGGCAAGAAAGACAACACGCTCGACTACACGGAGATTGAGGCCGCCTTTAAGGATATGAAGCTGAGCGACAAGCAGCTTTCCGCGGTCGTCAAGTATCTGGAAGAACATGACATCTATGTTGTCAAAATCAGCGACCAGACGGGCGGCGATGATGAAGAGCCGGATGATGCGGAGATGATGCGCATGGAAGGCGACGAGGATGAAAGCGAGGACCTCGAGCATATCGACCTGTCCGTGCCGGAAGGCGTCAGTATCGAAGATCCTGTCCGCATGTACTTAAAGGAGATCGGCAAGGTTCCGCTGCTGACCGCAGACCAGGAGATCGAACTGGCCAAGAGGATGGAGCAGGGTGATGAGTCGGCGAAAAAGAAGCTCGCCGAGGCGAACCTCCGTCTGGTGGTTTCCATCGCAAAGCGGTATGTGGGCCGCGGCATGCTGTTCCTCGATCTGATTCAGGAGGGCAACCTGGGTCTTCTGAAGGCCGTTGAAAAATTCGACTACAGAAAAGGATATAAATTCTCGACCTATGCCACCTGGTGGATCCGTCAGGCCATCACAAGAGCCATCGCGGACCAGGCAAGAACCATCAGAATTCCCGTGCACATGGTTGAGACGATCAACAAACAGGTGCGTGTTTCCCGTCAGCTGCTGCAGGAACTCGGACGCGAACCTACGCCGGAGGAAATCGCGGAGGAGATGCATGTGCCGGTAGAGAGGGTGCGTGAAATCATGAAGATTTCACAGGAGCCGGTTTCTCTCGAGACACCGATCGGTGAAGAGGAAGACAGCCATCTGGGCGATTTTATTCCCGATGACAACACTCAGTCTCCTTCCGATGCGGCGGAATATCTGATGCTGACGGAGCAGCTGAACGAAGTGCTTGATACCCTGACAGAAAGAGAGCAGAAGGTCATCCGGCTTCGTTTCGGCCTCGACGACGGAAGGGCAAGAACCCTGGAAGAAGTCGGCAAGCAGTTCAATGTCACCCGTGAGAGAATCCGTCAGATCGAGGCGAAGGCGCTCCGCAAGCTCCATCACCCGAGCCGGAGCAAGAAACTGAGAGGATACCTGTCCTGATGGCTGCCGTCCGGCTGTCGGAGAGGCTGACGGTGATCGCGTCCATGGTCCGGAAGGGAGCGTCCGTTGCCGATATCGGCACGGATCACGCGTACCTTCCGGTTGCGCTTCTTTCGGAGAAAAGAATCAGTCACGCGATCGCCATGGATGTGCGGAAAGGTCCGCTTTCTCATGCGGAAACGGATGTGAGGCAGGCAGGACTCTCGGACAGCATCGAGTGCAGGCTTTCAGACGGGTTTGATGCCCTTTCGGCGGGTGAGGCCGATACAGCGGTGATCGCCGGCATGGGCGGCATTCTGATCACAGACATCCTGAGAAGAGGAGAAAAAATCGTCCGGACACTGGATGAACTGATCCTTGAACCGCAGTCCGAGCCCGACAGAGTCAGAAGATGCCTTTCGGATCTCGGATTTCTCATTGACTGCGAAAGAATGGTCCGTGAGGAGAATAAATTTTATCCCGTCATCCACTGTGTGAACGGGGAAAAGCTTTCTGACGAAGAAAGAACTTCTGACAGATTTTTCCGTGCAGCGGCGGAAGAGGAGTGGCTGTACGGGCCATGCCTTCTGGCACGGCGTGATCCGGTGCTGTACGACTGTCTGAAGAAGCAGGAAAAGGTTTATACGGAACTGGAGAAAAAACTTGCGTCATGTGCAGAGAAGCAGGTGCTTTCTCCCGGCACTGAAGCACGGCGTAAGGAGATCAGTGAAACCCTTCAGTGCATCGGCTGCGCACTGCAGCGATATACGGGCGGCAACGCAGCTGATGACAGCCGTACTGAAGTGATGTGAGACAGGCACCGCGGCTGAACGTGAGCACTGAAACGATATCAGGAGGCGCTGCGGCTGAACCAGGGCCGCGCGGAAAACAAATGAGAAGCGAAGAGATTATCAGCAGACTGGAGGAGGAATATCCGTTATCTTGCGCAGAGGACTGGGACAATCCCGGCCTTCTTGTCGGAAGGAGAGGCCGTGAGGTAGAGAACGTGTTTGTCGCTCTCGACGCCACGGAAGAAACCATCAGCGAGGCGGTGGATTTCGGGGCGGACATGATGATCACGCACCATCCGCTGCTCTTTCACAGCGTGAAGCAGATCAATGACGATACGTTTCTCGGCAGACGCATTATCACGCTGATTGAAAACAACATAACCTATTATGCGATGCACACGAACTTTGATGTCATCGGCATGGCACAGCTGAATGAGGATCAGCTGGGCCTCGTGAACGCGCATGTACTGGATGTCACCGGAGAAAACGGCGGCGTGGAGGAGGGCATCGGCCGCGTGGGCGATCTGCCTCATTCCATGACGCTTCAGGATGCGGCAGCCTATGTGAGAAGCTGTTTCGGCCTTTCGACGGTTCGCTGCTACGGCCTCTCCGATGAAGAGGAAAACCTGTCGCCCGACGAAAAAATCCGCGTCAGCCGCTGCGCTGTCTGCGGAGGATCGGGAAAGAGCGTTGTGCAGAAGGCTGTCGCCGAGGGAGCCGATATACTGGTGACCGGGGATATCGATTATCATACAGCGATTGACGCCATGGCGCAGGGACTCTACATCATCGACGCCGGCCACTATGGAACGGAATACGGATTCATTGAGTTTATGGTCAGAAAGCTGAAGCGGCTCTTCCCGGAGCTGAAAATCCGGGGAGCCAGAATCCATCAGCCTTATATGATTGTGTGACGGAGGTGCAGCAGATGGCAGAGGGTATGATTCGGATTACAATGGAGGGGAAAACCACGGAGGTTCCGGCGGGAACAACGTACGGCAGCATTGTGCGCGACTGGCGTTCTCCCGAGGGATACCCTGCGCTTCTGGTGCTGGCGAACGGACGTCTTCGCGAACTTCACAAAATCGCAAACCGCGATTACACGATTGTTCCCGTATCCGCTGCGGACCGGTCCGGCATGGATACGTATAAAAGAAGTCTCTGTCTGCTGTTTCTGAAGGCTGTCTACGATACACTGGAGAATCACTCGGATATTCATGCGATCCTCCGTTTCACGAACAGCAACGGCTATTACTTCACACTGAACAGAGGAACGGACCGGAAGGAAACGGTTCCGGTTACTGCAGAATTTGCGGCTTCCGTAAAGAAGCAGATGCAGGAACTCACGGAACGGGCGCTCCCCGTACACAAGAGGTCTGTTTCAACCTGGCGTGCGCGTGAATTTTTCCGGGCCGTGGGCATGACGGACAAGGATGAGCTTTTCCGTTACCGCATCGGGTCCCAGATTAATCTGTACAGTCTGGAAAATTATCAGGACTATTTCTACGGCTACATGGTCTCCAACACGAAGTATCTGAAATACTTTGATGTGGTTCCCTATGCGGACGGCATTGTCCTCGTGATTCCGGATGCCGATGACTATACGCATGTGACACCGTTTCACGCGTACCGGAAGATTTTTGAAGTGCAGCAGCGATCCGAGGACTGGGCCGGAACGCTAGGCATCAGCTCCGTAGCCGATCTGAACAATTACATCCGTGACGGCAAAATCGGACATGAGCTGCTTGTGGCGGAGGCACTGCAGGAGAGCAACATCGCAGAGCTTGCGGCAAAAATCCGCGACCGCGGCAATACGAAGTTTGTCATGATTGCCGGGCCTTCTTCATCGGGAAAGACGACCTTCTCGAGACGTCTGTCCATCCAGCTTTCCGCCCACGGCATGACGCCACATCCGATCAGCCTGGATAATTTTTATCTGGACCGCGCGAGGTGTCCGAAGGATGAAAACGGGGATTATGATTTTGAGTCGCTGGATTCACTTGACGTACCGCTCATCAAAAAGACACTGAAGGATCTGATCGACGGGAAAGAGGCAGAGCTTCCGAGATTCAATTTCATTACGGGAAAGCCGGAGTACCATGGCGACAGACTGAAACTCGGCAGAGATGATATTCTGGTCATTGAGGGGATTCACGGACTCAATGACAGACTGACGGAGGAGCTGCCGAAAGACAGTATTTTCAGGATTTACATCAGCGCGCTGACACAGCTCAATGTCGACGAGCACAACCATATTTCCACGACCGACGGACGGCTGATCCGCAGGATTGTCCGGGATAATCTGACACGCGGCACGAGCGCACAGGAAACCATCAACCGCTGGCCTTCTGTCAGGGCTGGTGAGCGGAAGAACATTTTCCCTCATCAGGAGAACGCGGATGCGGTGTTCAATTCCGCGCTGATCTATGAACTGTCTGTGCTGAAGGTTTATGCCGAGCCGCTGCTGTTTCAGGTGCCTGATGATGCACCGGAATACCTTGAGGCGAAGAGACTGCTGAAGTTTCTGAGCTACTTCGTCGGGACGCCTTCAGATGATGTTCCCAGAAATTCGATCCTCAGAGAATTCATCGGGGGAAGCTGCTTCGATGTGTACTGAGTGCTTCTGTATATTCTCAGGCAGCCATCGGATGCATCATCCTTTTCGCTCCGGTCACATTCGCCGTGTATCTCCATCGGCCATTCTCACCTGAAAGGCGGCGCTGCGGAACGCGCCTGCTGGCGCAGGCTTGAACGGGTTCTCGCGCTTATCACCTTATCAGGTTCGACTGACCGGGAGATACATCGGCTCTGTGAAGTCGCTCAAAGGGTGACAGCATCCGATGGCTGCCGCTGAACTTAAAGGACAGGCGGCAGGGCTGTCTCATATAAAAGTTTCCGTGTGCGTCAGTGGCCGGCAGGGAGCCGGCGAGCCGATGTCTGAAAATTAATTTGCGCTTTGCAAAGACGGAACTTTGTGATAGCATAACGGAGAAGCAGAGCGTGTGATCGCGGCCGTCAGTGCCGAAAGGCGGCGGCTGAGGAAAGTCCGGGCTTCACAGGGCAGGATGCCGGATAACGTCCGGCGGGAGCGATCCCCGAGATAGCGCCACAGAGAACAGACCGCCGCTGATGCGGTAAGGGTGAAACGGCAGTGTAAGAGACTACCGGTGGAGCGGTAACGTCCCGCGCATGGCAAGCCTCATCTGAAGCAAGACCGAAACGAAAGGAACTGGCTGCCCGTCATATCTTTCAGGTTGGTCGCTTGAGCTTCCCGGTAACGGGAAGAGTCAGACAGATGATCACACACGACATAACCCGGCTTACAGCTCTGCTTCCATGATAAGTTACACGTAACTGAATTTTGCGGGGCTTGGATTCATGTATCTGATCAGAACCGGAAAACCGGAACGGCAATACAGACAGGAAGATAAGAAGGTTGTCACATTTTCAGATGTGACAGCCTTTTTTGTGGCCTGAAAAAGACGGCACCGCAGTTCTTCTTCATTCAGAGGAGGCATGAGAGATGCGAAAACTGAAACACCTTCGGCATGTGATGTCACCGCTTGATCTGTCCGTGCAGGAACTGGATCAGATCATGGATCTGGCGGAGGATATGGAACAGAATCCGGAAAAGTACGCGCATGTATGTGATGGACTGAAACTTGCCACTCTTTTCTATGAACCGAGCACCAGAACCAGACTCAGCTTTGAGTCGGCGATGCTGAATATGGGAGGACAGGTCATCGGCTTCCATTCGGGCAATACGAGTTCGGCGACCAAGGGAGAGAGCGTGGCGGACACGATCCGCGTCGTCAGCTGCTTTGCCGATATCTGTGCGATCCGCCACCCGAAAGAGGGTGCGCCCATGGTGGCAGCCAGCAAATCTCTGATCCCCGTCATCAATGCCGGCGACGGCGGTCATCAGCATCCGACGCAGACGCTGGCCGATCTGATGACCATCAGAAAGCTCAAGGGCAGACTCGGCAATATGACGGTCGGCATCTGCGGCGATCTGAAATTCGGCCGGACGGTTCATTCCCTGATCAGTGCGCTTGTCCGCTATGAGAACATCCGTTTTGTCCTGATTTCTCCGGAAGAGCTGCGTCTTCCCGATTACGTCAAGGAAGATGTGCTTGACGCCAACGGCATCAAATACGAGGAAAAAATCCGTCTCGAGGATGCGCTTCCGGATCTGGACATTCTCTACATGACCAGAGTTCAGAAGGAACGCTTCTTCAACGAAGATGATTATGTGAGAATGAAGGATTTTTATATACTGAATGAGGCGAAGATGCAGATGGCGCCGAAGGATATGTATGTGCTTCATCCGCTGCCCAGAGTCAATGAAATTTCCGTTGATGTGGATGATGATCCGAGGGCAGCTTATTTCAGGCAGGTCTACTGGGGCATGTATATGCGGATGGCACTGATGTATACGCTGCTGGAGCTGGGCGATGACCCGGAGACGTCCGGAGAGGCCAAAGGAGGTAAAGCCTGATGCTGAATGTAGGAGCAATCGAAGAAGGATTCGTACTTGACCATATCCGCGCGGGCAAGGCCATGCAGATCTATCATGACCTGAAGCTGGATCAGATCGACTGCACGGTTGCCATGATCATGAATGCGCGCAGCAAGAAAATGGGACACAAGGATATTCTGAAGGTGGAATGTCCGATTGACAAGCTCGACCTTTCCATCGTCGGCTTTATTGATCCGAATATCACGGTCAATGTGGTTGAACACGGCAAAATTATTGACAAGAAGAAAATCGGCCTGCCGAAGGAAGTACGCAATGTCATCAAGTGCAGAAATCCGCGCTGCATTACTTCCATTGAGCAGGGACTGGATCAGGTGTTTATCCTGACGGACCCGAAGAGAGCCATCTACCGCTGCAAGTACTGTGAAGAAAAATACCACGGCCACAGAAGAGACTGATCAGGAATCAGAACATATAACTGAGCAGCAGAACAGATAACGGAGACAAAAACCTATGGATCATATTATAAGTAAACTTCTGATTTATGGCAGTATTCCTGAGGACTGCATTCTCGCGCAGCTCGGGGATATCTGCAGGAATGCCAGGGAGAAGACACAGTCGAAGGATGTGCTTCGTGCACGCTGTTACCGTCAGGTAAAGCGGATTCTGAATATTTCCACGGATTATGCTTTCGATAAAAATCTCTGGCACAACTATCTGACGTTCCGGCTGATCACGGATGAAAATTCTTTCAGCCTGACCAGTGAGAAGACCGGTGCGGGTGATGGCAGCGTCAATTACTTTGCCAAAAAGGATTTTGCCGCTTACAGGGATCTTTTTGACTATGATTTCACCTGGCTGGAGCAGTATCTGGATATCGACTGCTTCTCCAGAATCCTTGATTATAAGGCCATTACGAAACCGGAGCTGATGTACAACAAAAATGTCAGCGAGAAGGTCAGAACGCTCAGCGAGAAGCTGGAGAAGACGACCTCGACAGATGAGTTTTTCGATGCGGTGACGGGATTTTACAAAGATTACGGCGTGGGTATGTTCGGACTGAACAAAGCCTTCCGTATTGTTTATGATAAAGACGGCACGCCGCAGTTCCAGGCCATCAACAACATGGAAGAGGTGTCACTGGATGATCTGGTCGGTTATGAGATTCAGAAGAAGAAGCTCATCGATAATACCCGGGCCTTCGTGGAGGGCAGAGTGGCCAACAACTGTCTGCTCTACGGAGATTCCGGCACAGGCAAATCCACCTGCATCAAGGGAATCATCAACAGATTTTATCCGGACGGACTCCGTCTGATCGAGATCTATAAGCATCAGTTCAAGGATCTGTCCAATGTGATCGCAAGGATCAAGAACCGGAATTACAGATTTATCATTTACATGGATGACCTCTCCTTCGAGGATTTTGAAATTGAATACAAATATCTGAAGGCGGTTATCGAAGGTGACATGGAAACCAAGCCGCAGAATGTACTGATCTATGCGACCTCGAACCGGCGTCACCTCATCAAAGAGACCTGGAAAGACAGGGATGATGTGGAACACAGCGCCGAGATCCACAAATCAGATACCATGGAAGAGAAGCTTTCCCTGGCCAACCGTTTCGGCTGCCAGATCAGCTTTACGAGACCCGGCCACGCGGAGTACGAGGAGATCGTGCTCACGCTTGCGCACCGGGCCGGCATTCCCCTTTCCGACGAGGAGATCAGAGCGGGAGCAAACCGCTGGGAGCTCACGCACGGAGGCAAGTCCGGAAGAACCGCTCAGCAGTACATCAATTATCTGCTGGGACAGGCTGGAAACTGAAGAGATACAGGCCGTGCGGCAACATGACAATGTTTCCGCACGGCCTTTTTTTATATAGTAAACCCCATACTATAAATCGTGCCACATACTGTATTAAGCCAGCTGCTTTGTTGCTTCGCAACTCTCGCAGCTGCCACATGTGACCGACTTCGTCGGTCTGACGCAGCGTTCGCCTCACCGCATCACACTTCGTGTAAACGTGACGTTAACCGGAATATAAAAACGGGTTAATATTTCAAATATGATTTGTTTTTGATATAATTTCTGATTAGATTAGATACGGACATGCACAGTGCATGGAGGATGAAGGGGATTCAGATGTCGGAGCTTGATAAATACAGGGAAGAAATCGATGATACGGACAGCCGGATCATTGATCTGTTTCAGCACAGAATTGAACTTTCGGAAAAGGTTGCGGAATACAAAATCCGGACCGGCAAGGCGGTTTATGACGCGAGGCGTGAAAAAGACAAGCTGGCCAGCGTGACGGAGAAGGCCGGGAATTCCTTCAACCGCCAGGCCCTTCAGCAGCTTTTTGAGCAGCTCATGGCAATCAGCCGCCGCCGTCAGTATCAGCTGATGACGGAAAACGGCGTGCCTCTGCCGTTTGACTACCGTACGCTTGACAGACTGTATTTTCATGACGCGAAGGTTGTTTTTCAGGGCGTCGAAGGTGCATACAGCTTTGAGGCCATGAAACAGTTCTTTGATAATACCATCGAGACACAGCACGTCCGTACCTGGCGGGAGGCGATGAAACTTGTCAGCAGCGAGCAGGCGGATTATGCGGTCCTTCCGATCGAGAACTCCACGGCGGGAAGTGTCTCCGATATTTATGATCTTCTTCTGGAATTTGATAATTACATTGTCGGAGAGCAGATTCTGAAAATCGATCATATGCTGATGGCGCTGCCGGGTGCGTCGATGGACAGCATCAGGACGGTGTATTCTCATCCTCAGGCGCTGGCACAGTGCAGGGATTTTCTGGCGGCTCACCCGGAGTGGAAACAGGTCCGCGTACTGAATACGGCGATGGCAGCCGAGAAGGTGGCCCGGGAGGGCAGGACGGATCAGGCTGCGATCGCAAGCCGTTCCGCTGCGGAATGCTTCAGCCTGAACATTCTGAAGGACGGAGGACTTTCCGCAGAGAAAAACTCCACCAGATTTGTGATTGTTTCACACAACAGGGCATTTGTGAAGGATGCGGGAAAAGTCAGCATCTGCTTCGGTCTGCCTCATGAATGCGGTACGCTCTACAACATGCTGTCGCATTTCATCTTCAATGGTCTGAACATGACCAAAATTGAATCCAGACCGGTTCCTGACAGACCTTTCGAATATCGTTTCTTCATAGATTTCGAGGGCAATCTTTCCGATGCAGCCGTGCGCAATGCGCTGCGCGGTATTCAGGCGGAAGCCGTCGGACTCCGTCTGCTCGGGAATTACTGAATAAAGCCGTCGTCAGGCAGGCGGAAGAGGAGGGAGCATGGCAGTCACACTTTTTGCGGCGATCGATATTGGTACCTACGATGTCTCGCTGGAGATTTTTGAAATATCCCCGAAAGAGGGAATACACAGCATAGACCGGATCAGACACAGACTGGAACTCGGCAAAGAGGCTTTCTCGGATGAGCGCAGGATCAGTCCCGAAATGCTGGATGAACTCTGCGACATCCTGAATGATTTCAAAAGGATCATGAAGGGATACAGGGTGGATGACTGGCAGGCCATCGCAACAACGGCCATCCGGGAGGCGAAGAATGATCTGTTCATCCTCGGAAAAATCCGCCAGACGACGGGCTTTGAGGTGAGAATCCTCAGCAACTCCGAGCAGAGATTCCTGACCTACAAGGCCATTGCCTCCATCGAGAGTAATTTTGAGGATATGATCCGTCAGGGAACGGCCATCATCGACGTCGGCGGCGGCAGTTCGCAGATTTCGGTTTTCGACCATTCACAGCTGATCTGTTCCCGGAACCTGAAGATGGGCAGCCTCAGAATCAGAGAACAGCTTTCCGAAGCCGGCATGGAAAATGCGGATTACGAGGAAAAGGTAAAAGAACTGATCGAATATCATATCCGGAGTTTCCGTGACATGTATCTCACCGACCATCGCATTGAGAATATTATTTTCTCCGGCGGAGGCTTTCTGACGAACATGCTTTTCCGGGATCCCAGGCATAAAAACCGCGGGACCCGTGTGCTGACGCGCGAGGATTTTGCCAGATGGTACACAAAGATTGAACGCAAATCCCTGCAGGAGCTTGCCATTCAGAATGGTATCACGATGGAATATGCATCGCTGGTGCGTCCGACAGCCATTATTTTCCAGAGGATTGTCCAGCTGTTCAATCCGACGACGATCTGGGCGCCGGGCACGCATATTTCCAGAGGCATTGCCTATGAATATGCCGAGAAAAAGGGCATTCTGAAGGCAAAACATGATTTTGACAATGACATTGTCACCTGCTCATGGCATATTGCTCACCGTTACGGGGTGAACATTCCTCACGTGGAGAACATGGAGATGACGGCACTGGCGATTTTTGATGCGATGAAGCCGCTGCACGGTATGGGAGACCGGGAGAAGCTGATGCTCCGCGTGGCCGTCATGCTGCACGACTGCGGCAAGTATATCAGCTACAATGACGTCGGTGACAATACCTATAACATCATCATGAGCAATGAGATCATCGGACTGACGCATACGGAGCGCGAGATGATCGCACTTTCCGGACGCTATATGACAGAGGAACTGGATGAGTTTCAGGATATCGCGGAATGGTCGAGCATCAACAAGCGCGAATATGTGAGAGTGGCGGAATTTACGGCGATGATCCGGCTGGCCAATGCGATGGACCGGAGTCATCTGCAGAAAATCCGCGCCGTCAGCTGTGAACTGAAGAAGAAAAAACTGGTGATCAGTGTGGATGTAACGAGTGACTTTTCTCTGGAGAGCGGACTCATTGAGGGTGAGGTGGATTTCTTCAATGAGGTATTCGGAATCCTTCCGGTCATCCGTTCCAGAAGAGTACTGTAAGAATATGGCTGTCATCAATGATGGAGGAAGAAAATGCTGGACGAGTACAAGAAGTATGCCGTTCCTGAAAATTACTGGAACAGAGAGCTTTCGTGGATTGATTTTGACGAGAGAATTCTCAGCGAGGCGGAGGATGAGCGGATTCCGCTCTTCGAGAGGCTGAAATTCGAGAGCATCGTGTCATCGAATCTGGATGAGTTTTACATGGTCCGGGTCGCTTCTCTGAAGGATATGGTGCATACCGGCTATGACAAACCGGACCTTGCGGGCATGACGCCGAAGCAGCAGCTGGAGGCGATTACGGTAAAAAATCACGACCTCGTCAGAAGACAGTATAAAAATTACCGCACGGGACTGCTGCCGGCACTGAGACAGGCGGGCCTGCACATCTATGACAATGAGGAATCTCTGACTGAGGCTCAGGAGAAGTATATCGATGAGTATTTCGACAGCAATATCTATCCTGTGCTGACGCCGATGGCCATGGATTCTTCCAGACCGTTCCCGCTGATCAGAAATAAAACACTGAACATCGGTGCGCTGATCCGCAAGAAAAACGAAAAAGAGGGCAGAGAATTTTTTGCTACCGTTCAGGTTCCGTCTGTCCTGCCCAGATTCATAGATCTCCCGGAAGAGGATGGTTCGAAGTCGATCATTCTGATGGATGAGGTGATCGAACACAATATCAGCAAGCTCTTTCTTGGCTACGATGTCATCTGCACACAGCCGTACCGCATTATGAGAAATGCGGAGCTCGGCATCGATGAGGATGAGGCGGCCGATCTGCTGGTGGAAATCAGCAAGTCACTGAAAAAACGCCAGTGGGGCGAGGTCATCAGGCTTGAGGTGGAGGATGGCATTGAACCGGATCTCCTCAGAATTCTCAAGGAAGAATTCCGTGTAAAAGAGGATGATATTTTCTATATCGACGGGCCGATCGATCTGACCTTCCTGATGAAAGCATACGGCATTCCGGGCTTCGACAGATACAAAATCCCGCAGCACACACCCGCTGAGGTGCCGGAGCTGCAGAATGACGACGATATTTTTACCAATATCCGGAAGGGAGATATTTTCCTTCATCATCCCTATCAGTCGTTCCAGCCTGTCGTGGATTTTGTCCGTGAGGCGGCACGGGATCCGAAGGTTCTTGCCATCAAGCAGACGCTGTACCGGGTCTCCGGTCATTCCCCGATCATTGCGGCGCTGGCCGAGGCGGCAGAAAACGGCAAGCAGGTAACGGCGCTTGTCGAGCTGAAGGCCAGATTTGATGAGGAGAACAATATTGTCTGGGCACAGAAGCTGGAGAAAGCCGGCTGCCATGTCATCTATGGCCTGGTCGGACTGAAGACGCACAGCAAAATCACGCTTGTTGTCAGAAAAGAAGAGGACGGCATCCGCCGCTACGTGCACCTGGGCACAGGAAACTATAATGATTCCACGGCGAAGCTCTATACGGACTGCGGAATTCTGACCTGCGACGAAGGAATCGGTCAGGATGCGACGGCTGTCTTCAATATGATTTCCGGATATTCCGAGCCGGAGTCCTGGAACGATCTTCTGGTCGCTCCGATCTGGATGAGAGACAGGTTCCTTCATCTGATCCGCATGGAGGAAAAGCACGCCAGGGAAGGCCGGAAGGCGAGGATTGTCGCGAAAATGAATTCACTCTGTGACCGTGAGATCATCGCAGCACTCTACAAAGCTTCCGCGGCCGGGGTAAAAATCGATCTCATCATCCGCGGCATCTGCTGTCTGAAGGTGGGCATCCCGGGCATCAGTGAGAATATCACCGTGCGTTCCATCGTCGGAAACTATCTCGAGCATGCGAGAATTTTCTATTTCTACAATGACGGCGCGGAAGATGTCTTTATGGGATCGGCGGACTGGATGCCGAGAAACCTTGACAAGCGTGTCGAGATTGTCTTCCCGCTGCTGAAAGATAATCTGAAGCGGGAGGCCATGAACATCCTGCATATTCAGCTGGCGGACAACTGCAAGGCGAGAGTCATGCAGCCTGACGGTTCCTATGTTCAGCTGACACCGAAGGAGGGGGAGACGCCGCTTTCGGCACAGAAGTATTTCTGCGATTACGCGGACAGCAAGGTAAAAAAAGAAGAAGTGAGGGAGACCCGTATCTTCCGTCCGGCCGTACCCAAAACAGAAAGTGAAGAGTAGGTGAAAATAATTCACCCTGTTGACAAACAGAATTTGTCATTATAGAATAGGACACGATGTTTGAGGAAGAAAGGATATGGCTTTTATGAAACAGCGTATTCTGTCACTTCTTGTTGACAATACCTCGGGCGTGCTCTCAAGAATCGCCGGCCTGTTTTCACGGCGCGGTTACAATATTGACAGCATCACCGCAGGCGTGACGATGGATCCGAGATTTACGAGAATCACCATCGTAACAAGCGGCGATGATCTGGTGCTGGAGCAGATCACCCGTCAGGTGGAAAAACAGGAAGATGTCCGTCATGTGAAGATCCTGAATATGGACGACAGCGTGATCCGGGAGATGATCCTTGTGAAGGTGAAGGCTTCCGAATCGGAGCGCCAGGATGTTATCGCTCTGGCAAACGTGTTCCGCGCGAATATCGTGGATGTCGGTCCTGAATCGCTGATCATTGAGCTGACAGGAAGCAAGAGCAAGATCGATGCTTTCATTGATCTGCTTTCCGGCCATGAGATTCTCGAGCTGGCCCGCACAGGGGCGGCAGGTCTCCGCAGAGGTGCGGACGACGTGATCTGGCTCGACTGACGGCCCGGTATTCCGTGTGACTATATCTGAATCCGCGGAAAACGATGGGGTGACGTCTGAGCATCCCGGATGAATTGAAATTAAGGTGACCGTCGCAAAGAAGGCAGCCCTCCCTTAACTTATATCAGGACTTCTGCTGCTGGTCCGTAAGGAACAGATACTGGAGACGTCCAAAACACACAAACACAGGAGGTACAATTTACTATGGCATGGAGGATGTTTTATCAGGAAGACTGCAATCTGTCTCTTCTCGAGGGTAAAAAAATCGCCATTATCGGATACGGCAGTCAGGGTCATGCACATGCGCTGAACCTGAAGGATTCCGGTTGCGATGTTATCGTCGGACTCTATGAGGGATCCAAGTCCTGGAAGAGAGCCGAGGAGCAGGGCTTCAAGGTTTATACAGCAGCTGAGGCTGCAAAGCAGGCAGATATCATCATGATCCTTATCAACGATGAGCTTCAGGCTGCCATGTATAAGAAGGACATCGAGCCCAACCTCAAAGAGGGCGATATGCTGATGTTCGCTCACGGTTTCAATATCCATTTCAATCAGATCATCCCGCCGAAGTTTGTCGATGTTACCATGATCGCACCGAAGGCTCCGGGTCACACCGTTCGTTCCGAGTATCAGAGAGGCAGAGGAACCCCTTGCCTTGTTGCAGTTGAGCAGGATTACACCGGTCACGCACTGGATATGGCACTGGCTTACGGCGCAGGCATCGGCGGAGCACGCGCAGGTCTTCTTGAGACTGACTTCAGAACCGAGACCGAGACCGACCTCTTCGGTGAGCAGGCAGTTCTCTGCGGCGGCGTGGTAGCTCTGATGCAGGCTGGTTTCGATACCCTCTGCGAAGCAGGTTATGATCCGAGAAATGCATACTTCGAGTGCATCCACGAGATGAAGCTGATCGTAGATCTGATCTATCAGTCAGGTTTCGCCGGCATGAGATATTCTATCTCCAATACCGCTGAGTACGGCGATTACATCACCGGACCGAAGATTGTTACGGATGAGACAAGAAAGGCTATGAAGAAGGTTCTCTCCGATATTCAGGATGGCACCTTCGCCAAGGACTTCCTGCTCGACATGAGCCCTGCAGGCGGCCAGGCTCATTTCAGGGCTCTCCGCAAGAAAGCTTCCGAACATCCGTCAGAGAAGGTCGGCGCCGAGATCCGCAAGCTTTACAGCTGGAACGACGAAGACAAGCTCATCAACAACTGATCAGAAAACTGACAGGTATCATGAGGACATCACAGGAAACTGTGGTGTCCTTTTTTGTTCCGACTCTCGGGTGTCAGGAGATGCTGAGGCAACGGCCGCCGGATGCATCATCCTTTTCGCTCCGGTCACATTCGCCGTGTATCTCCGGCGGTCATTCTCGCCTGAACGGCGGCGCTGCGGAACGCGCCTGCTGACGCAGGCTTGAACGGGTCCTCGCGCTGATCGCCTTATCAGGCTCGACTGACCGGGAGATACATCGGCTCTGTGAAGTCGCTCAAAGGATGACAGCATCCGGTGGCCGTCGCGGCTGTACTTCAAAAATACAGGAGTACTCTGAGGACAGAAACCTCTGTTTTTGTATGAAATCAGCATCGGGAGAGCATTCGGTTCGCACGCGATGATCCGGGCATGCCGCGATTGCGTTTCCTGTAAAATTGGATTATGATGAAAAAGTATGCAGGATGCTGGATTCAGGGACGAAACCTCCATCTCCCGTACAGAAATATGATCATATATCAGCAGGAGGTGTGTTTTCATGGGAATGACAATGACACAGAAAATCCTGGCACATGCGGCCGGACTCGAGAGCGTCGAGGCCGGACAGCTGATCGAGGCTGAACTCGATCTGGTGCTGGGCAACGACATCACGACACCGGTAGCCATCGATGTCATGGATGGTTTCAGCAGAAAGCAGGTATTTGACCGGGACAGGATTGCGCTTGTCATGGATCATTTTATTCCGAACAAGGACATCAAATCAGCGGAACACTGCAAACAGGTCCGTGAATTTGCACATCATTATGACATCACCAATTATTTTGATGTGGGACAGATGGGCATTGAGCATGCGCTTCTTCCGGAAAAAGGACTTGTCGCGGCCGGCGACGTTGTGATCGGAGCAGATTCCCATACCTGTACTTATGGCGCTCTCGGCGCTTTTTCCACAGGTGTCGGCAGTACGGATATGGCTGCGGGCATGGAAGCCGGCATGCCTGCGATTCTCGCTATTCGCTCCGAGAACATCTCCGTGAGACCGTCGAAGGGTGCTTCGGAAGGTGAGCAGGGTATTGTCTCCGGCGTTATTGCACATAAGACCTACCGCGGCCATGCGACCCGACTGGAGGTTACTGGAGCCTTTGCGGAGAGTCTTTTCCCCTCGATTGTCGGTCGGTGCGATCTATCTGAGGGCGATGAGGTAGAGGTTGAGCTGCCGGCGGATAGCATCTGCGTCTACGTCGAAAAGGGCCAAGACGCAAATTGATTCATCTGGCCGGAATGGTCACTCTGCCGTGTTTTGCAGACGCCTCCCGGTCAGGTTTGAGGCACTACCACCGCATGGGCGGTGTTCGCGTTTTGTATACACGAGGGAAATGGGGACGGTATGAAAGGCATGACTCGTAGGAACTTCTTGGGACTCTCGGCGGCAAGTGCTGTGGCTCTTGGCTTGGCCGCGTGTGACGATGAGGAGAGCGCGACTCAGACGAGCGGAGACAGCCCCTCTTCTGGGACTGACTTTGGCGGTGCCGAGCTTGTCGTCGCCACGTGGGGCTGGGCCGAGAACGGCCTCAAAACCCTTGCTGCAGACTTTGAGTCTACGTACAACTGCAGCATTGTGGTTGACCCGACGAGTGGCAACTCCGACCGCCTTAACAAGCTGATTGCCGAGAAGCAGGATCCCACTGCTGATGTTGC
>ONOC01000028.1 GCA_900319355.1 uncultured Eubacteriales bacterium
GTGATGGCGCAGGATTTCAAAAAAGAGGTTCCGCTGGTCGACGGCCATGGAAACTTCGGCTCCATCGAGGGCGACGGCGCCGCGGCGATGCGATATACGGAGGCGAGACTTCAGGAGATTACGCAGGAGGTATTCCTGAAGGATCTGGACAAAGATATCGTGAACTTTGTTCCGAACTTTGATGAGACGGAAAAGGAGCCCGAGGTGCTTCCTGTCCGGATTCCGAATATTCTTGTCAACGGTTCCGACGGCATTGCGGTGGGCATGGCCACCAGCATTCCGCCGCACAACCTCGGGGAGGTGGCAGATGCTGCCTGTGCCTTCATCAGGGACAAGGATATGTCGACCCGGAAGTTAATGAAGTATATCAAGGGACCGGATTTTCCGACAGGCGGCATTGTCGTAAACCAGGACGAACTGGAGCAGATCTATGAGACCGGCACAGGCAAAATCCGCGTGCGCGGCAGAACGGTACTGGAGAAGGGGAAGAACGGCAGACAGCTGCTTGTGATCACGGAGATTCCGTATACCATGATCGGCGCGGGCATCGGAAAGTTCCTGCTCGACGTGGCGGATCTGGTTGAAAAAAGAGAGCTGCCCGAGGTCACCGATATCTCCAACATGTCCGGCAAGGACGGCATCCGCATCGTTCTGGAGCTGAGGAAGGGCGCGGATCCGGAGCGGGTGAGGAATATTCTTTACAGGAAAACAAAGCTGGAGGATACTTTCGGGGTGAACATGCTCGCCGTTGTGGACGGCAGACCCGAGACGCTGAGCCTCCGCAGGATTTTTGAGAGCTTTACGGATTTTCAGTTTGATCTGACGACCCGTAAATATCAGAGACTTCTCGAGAAGGAAATCGAGAAAAAGGAGATTCAGGAAGGTCTCATCAGGGCTGTCGATGTGATTGACCTGATCATAGAGATCCTCCGCGGCAGCCGGAACCAGCAGATGGTGAAAGACTGCCTGACCATGGGTGTGACGGACGGCATTCACTTTAAGAGTGAGAAGAGCAGGAAACAGGCTGCCTCACTCTGCTTCACCCAGAGACAGGCCCAGGCCATTCTGGACATGCGTCTCGCCAAACTGATCGGACTCGAGATCGACGCGCTCTATAAAGAAAACAAAGAAACTATTGAGAAAATAGAGCGCTATGAGAAAATTCTGAATGACTACGATACGATGGCCGATGTGATTCTGGATGATCTGAAGGCCATTAAAAAGAAATATGCAAAGCCGAGAAAAACGGAGATTACCAATGCCGATACGCCGGTCATCGAGGAGAAGGAGGAAGAAGAGACAGCGCTTGTCTTCCTTATGGACCGTTTCGGTTATGCGAGAACCATTGATCCGTCCGTTTACCTGAAGAACCAGGAGGCGGCCGACGGTGAGAACCGCTTTGTGTTCCGCTGCATGAGTACGGACAGAATCTGCGTGTTCACCGACCGGGGTGTGATGCATACCGTGAAGGCAAAGGATCTGCCGTTTACGAAGTTCCGCGACAAGGGAACGCCGCTCGATAATGTCTGCAATTATTCCACGGAATCGGAGAGGATCCTGTTTGCCGCCTCCATGGAGGAAGTGATCCGTCACAGTCTTGTTTTTGTGTCGGCAAGGGGCATGATCAAGTCTGTTCCCGGCACAGAATTCAATGTGACGAGAAAGACGGTTGCGGCAACGGCACTTTCCGATGATCAGGACAGCGTTGTATTTGTCGGCTTTTCGGACGACGGCGATTCCCTTGCCCTCCAGACGACGGAGGGATTTTTCCTGAGATTCCCTGTCTCCGAGATTCCGGAGAAGAAAAAGAATGCCATCGGAGCGAGAGGCATCCGTCTGTCACAGAACGACAGCGTGGAAGCGGCATACTTTGTTGCAAACCGGAAGGAACTCGTCATTGATTTTCATGGGAAAGAAGTGACGCTCAACAGACTCAGGCTGGCGAAGCGTGACGGCAGGGGATCCAGAGTCAGAAAACAGGAAAAAGGATGATGCGCGCCTGCAAGTTACAGTTCAGACGTACGCCAGAGCCACTGTCACACATGGAGACTCCCAGGCCGAGGACAAGCGAGAGCGTGTCGAGGCTGGAAGTCTCCATGTGTGACAGTGGCTGGCAAAGAGTGAACAGTAACGCCTGCAAAATTTTGCCCTGAAAGTACTTGTATATTATTGCGAAAATGTTGTAAAATAGTTCTGAATTTGTTGTGCTTGTCGGTAAATTATGGTGCAACATCTGACACTGCACAATTTCGGATGAGACCGGGGGCCTTTTTTGATACAGAGAACATTCAGTCTGACAGAGAACTTCACTGTCGGCGATATGATCAGTCAGATCAGGGAAATGAAGTCATACGGTTCGGCTGCGCAGCGTGTCATGATCATGTATGAACCTTATCTGCGGGATGTCAGTCCGCATGTGAGGGAAATCCATGAGGCACTGCCCGATATGCAGATTTTCGGGATGACGCTACTGGATTCGGTGGGACCCGGTATGCTACTCTCAAACCATACGGTCTGCAGTCTGTTTCTTCTGCAAAGCAGCAGCGTGGACATCCGTGTCATGGACTGCCATCAGATGACGCCGGAGGAAGCAGGACATCAGTATCTGGAGGAGACGCGTGATCTCAGCGATATCCGGGGCATCCTTGTTATGACCGCCAATGGGTCCCTTCTGCCGTCGGATTTTCTGGATGTGGTGTCGGGCGCTTATCCCGGGACGCCGCTTTTCGGAGCGGAGGCGGGTGCGGAAAATCTGCAGACGGATACTTCCATCGTATTTACCGAAAAGGGTGTGTATCATGAGGCGATTCTTGCGGCTGCCTTCTGCGGCCGCGATCTGAGCATCTATGTGAGGTGCAATCTCGGATGGAAACCGCTCGGCATGATGCACGTGGTGACCGGTGTAAAAAACGACAGTATTGTGGAGACAATCGATCACAGACCGGCGGCATATCTGTATTCTAATTATCTGAATATTCAGAGGAATGATTATTTCTATGTGAATGCGTGCGCTTTCCCGCTGCTGGAGCAGACAGGAAAAATCATGTCCGCCCGTGTGCCGATTCATTATTATGAAAACGGAGCCCTCCGCTGTTCGCTGAAGTTCAAAGAGGGCGAGAAGGTCTGCCTTTCCTATTCCAAGCCGGAATATGTGCTGAAAGATTCACTTGCTTCAGCCAATGAGCTTGCCGCATTCCGTCCGCAGGCGGTTCTCCTTTATGAGTGCCTGAACCGCAGGATTTTTCTCGGCGATGAAAAAGCGGACCGCGAGGTATCGTATTTCCATCAGGTCAGGGACAGTGTGTGCACCGGCTACGGCTTCGGCGAGATCATGAAGCAGGGTGACAGCGGAGGCGTCCTGAACAGCACGATGATCGTGGTCGGGTTCCGCGAGGGACCGAAGGAAAATACCGAAATTGCCTTCAGTCATGACAGGGAGCTTCACGAGATCAACCGGACGATGATCCCGCTGAATGAGCGCCTTGTTACCTTCCTTGAACAGACGACGAAAGAGCTGAATCAGACCATCAGTGAGCTGGAGAAGCTGGCGGTTATTGATCAGCTCACAGGCATAGCCAACCGGAGAAAAATCGACGAGGAAATCAGTCAGCTGCTGGATGAATGCCGAAAAGGCATCTGTGTCTCCGTGCTGATGTTTGATATTGATTTCTTCAAGAAGGTCAATGATACGTATGGCCATCTGATCGGAGATTCTGTCCTGAAGGAGCTGACCTCCGTGGTGTCGGGAGAGATTCGCGAAACGGATCTTCTGGGCCGCTGGGGCGGCGAGGAGTTCGTATGCCTTTTCGACAGGATGCCGATGAAGGATGCTATGACCGTTGCCGAACGCATCCGTGCGGAGGTCGACCGTCACAGCTTCAGCGGAGCCGGCCATATCACCATCAGTATCGGCGTGGTTGAAGCCAGACCCGAAGATACTTCCGATACGCTGTTTATGCGCCTTGATGAGGCACTGTACAGGGCAAAGTGCAACGGGCGGAACCGCGTAGAATGCTGAGCGGAAAAATTCTCTTGAAATTTCAGTTCAGATATGTATAATGAACTTTGTGCTTCGGCACGCGCCGGAATAGCTCAGTTGGTAGAGCACCTCACTCGTAATGAGGGGGTCGTCAGTTCAAGTCTGATTTCCGGCTTTTATGGCTAATCTGTCAGAAAAGTTTTCTGACGGTTAGCCAATTTTTGTATAGAAGGAAGGACGATGCGAATGGGACTCAGTCAGAAAGAACTTGACAGTGAACTGAAGGAACTGGTCGCACAGAGCAGCAAAACGGGTGCGATTGATCCTTCCCTTTACGTGGAATATGAAGTGAAGAGAGGCCTTCGTGACAATACGGGACGCGGCGTGCTGACAGGACTTACGGAGATTTCTGATGTCAACGGTATTCAGGCCAACAGTCTCGGTGAGAAGATCCCCGCGGAAGGCCGCCTCTATTACAGAGGATACAGCATCAATGATCTGATCAGAGGAATCCGCAACCGGAGATTCGGATTTGAGGAGATCACCTATCTGCTTCTGTTCGGCGAGCTTCCGACGGAGAGCGAGCTCGATAACTTTATTGATATTCTCAGCAGCTTCCGCAGACTGCCGGATAATTTCATCCGCGATGTCATCATGAAGGCACCGAGCCGGAATATGATGAACTCTCTGCAGCAGTCCATTCTGACGCTCTATTCATATGATGATAATCCGGACGACACAAGCGTGGGCAATGTGCTGAAACAGTCACTTTCGCTGATCGCGAAAATGCCGCTTCTTGCGGTGTACAGCTATCACACCTACCGTCATTATCATCAGGGGCAGAACCTTGTGATCAGGAATCCGAAATCTGAACTGTCACTGGCAGAGAATCTGCTCCAGATGCTCCACCCGGACGGCCAGTATACACAGCTTGAGGCGAAGGTGCTGGATATCGCACTGATCCTGCACGCGGAGCACGGCGGAGGAAATAACTCGACCTTTACGACGCACGTCGTTTCCTCTACGGGAACGGACACCTATTCTGCCATCGCGGCATCGCTTGGCTCCCTGAAGGGACCAAAGCACGGCGGCGCCAACCTGAAAGTTCTTCAGATGTTTGCGGACATCAAGAAGAATGTCCATAACTGGGACAGTGACGAGGAGATCCGGAATTATCTGAACAGGATTCTCGATCATCAGGCGTTTGACGGCGCGGGGCTGATCTATGGTATGGGTCATGCGGTATATACCCTGTCGGATCCGAGATGCGTCATTCTCAAGGAATATGCAAAACAGCTTTCTGTTGAGAAGGATCTGCAGGATGAGTATGCGCTTTATGAGAAAGTAGAGCAAATCGGAAAAGAGTGTATGCAGGAGAAGAGACGTCTCGTCAAGCCGGTCTGCGCCAATGTCGATTTTTACAGCGGCTTTGTCTATTCCATGCTTGATTTTCCGAAGGAACTCTTTACACCGATATTCGCCGTGGCGAGAATATCCGGCTGGTCTGCGCACAGACTTGAGGAGATTGTCAGCGGCGGCAAAATCATCCGTCCGGCTTACAAGTATGTGGGCCATCACAGGCAGTACATTTCGCTGGAAAGCCGCGAGGAGAGCTGAACGCCAGACGGCTGCGTGCGGCAGCCGTCGGGTGAAAAATAACAGACTGAAGACAAGTCAAGCAAAAATACTTGACTCCGGTCCGATATTGTTTTATAGTAGGCAGGTACGTCTGAAGCGTACCTGCCATTTTGTATGGCTGAGCCATGATCTGAGCCGCTGAAACGGATGAGCTGACATATGGAAGAATTTGTTGAAAAATCGTATCTGTATGATTTTTACGGTGAGCTGCTTACCGATCATCAGCGGAATGTCTACAGGGCCATCAATTTTGATGATCTGTCCGAAGCGGAGGCGGCGCGGGATGAAGGCATCAGCCGCCAGGGTGTGCATGATCTCATGAGGCGCACGAACCGTCAGCTCGAGGAGTACGAGGAAAGACTTCACCTGGTGGAGAAGTTTATGAAGATCCGCCGTGACATCCGTGAGATTCAGAAGCTGACAGATACGGAGGACGGCAGGGACGAGAAGGAAAGACTCGGAGAGATCCGGTCGATCTCTTCTGAAATTCTTGAGGAATTATAAATGGCATTTGAAAGCTTAACCGATAAACTGCAGAACGTATTCCGGAATCTCCGAAGCAAGGGGACCGTAACGGAAGCCGATGTCAGAGCGGCCATGAGAGAAGTCAAGATGGCGCTTCTAGAGGCCGACGTGAACTTCAAAGTGGTGAAGAAGTTCGTGAACACGGTGCAGGAAAAGGCCGTGGGACAGGATGTCATGAGCGGCCTGAATCCGGCGCAGACGGTGATCAAGATCGTTCACGATGAGCTTGTGAATCTGATGGGACCGGATACGACGGAGCTGCCGCTGAAAAATGCGAATGAGATGACGGTCATCATGATGATCGGTCTTCAGGGCTCCGGTAAAACAACGACGGCCGCAAAGCTCGCCGGAAAGTTAAAGGGCCGCGGCAGAAAACCGCTTCTTGTTGCCTGTGATATCTACAGGCCGGGCGCGATTGAACAGCTGCAGACAAACGGCGACAGAGTCGGTGTGGAAGTTTTTTCCATGGGCGACAGAAAGAAGCCGGTGGATATCGCGAAAGCCGGTGTGAATCATGCCCGTGAAAACGGTATGAATGTTGTTCTGATCGATACCGCCGGACGGCTTCAGATTGATCAGGACATGATGGATGAGCTGGTAGAAATCAGAGACGCAGTATCCGTCGACACGACGCTTCTGGTCGTGGATGCGATGACCGGTCAGGAGGCCGTCAATGTAGCGAAGACCTTTAATGATCAGGTCGGTGTGGACGGCGTGGTGCTGACAAAACTTGACGGCGATACCCGTGGCGGTGCCGCGCTTTCGATCCGTGCGATCTGCGGCAAACCGATCATGTATGCCGGCATGGGCGAGAAGATGGATGACCTGGAGCAGTTCCATCCGGATCGGATGGCATCCCGGATTCTCGGCATGGGCGATATGATGAGCCTGATCGAGAAGGCCCAGGCCAGCGTCGATGAGGAAAAAGCCCGTGAGATGGAGAAGCGCGTCCGGAAGGCTGATTTTACCTTTGACGACTATCTCACCAGCATGGAACAGATGAGAAAAATGGGCGGCCTGTCGAGCGTTCTTTCCATGCTTCCCGGCATGGGAGGCAAAATGAAGGATCTGGAGGGACAGATCGATGAAAAGCAGATGGCGAGAACAGAAGCCATTGTTCATTCGATGACGCCTCAGGAGAGAGCCAATCCGGATCTGATCAACATGTCGCGTAAACAGAGAATTGCAAAAGGCGCCGGGGTGGACATTTCCGTCGTCAACAGCTTCATCAAGCAGTTCAGTCAGACAAGAAAGCTGATGAAACAGATGCCGGGCATGATGAAAAAAGGCAGGCGCCGCGGCGGTATGGGCGGCATGTTCGGCGGTTTCGGCGGAGGATTTCCGTTCGGCTGAACATAAAATCCCGGAAAAGCCGGGTCCGGTGATAACGGTATAATCTCTCAGATACGGCACATCCGCGAAGAGATTAGAATAAATTTCAATATATTCAGAAATCATATTTTTAAGGAGGAACATCACCATGGTTAAGATTCGTTTAAAAAGAGTAGGCAAGACAAAGGCACCGTCATACAGAATTATCGTTGCTGACGCTAATTCACCGCGTAACGGCCGTTTCATCGAGGAGATCGGAACCTATGATCCGAATACCGACCCGAGCACTTTCAAGGTAAATGAGGAAGCTGCCAGGAGATGGCTTAGCAACGGCGCACAGCCGACTGCTGTTGTAGGCAAGATTTTCAAGGCTGCTGGCATTGAAAAGTAACCTGACTTCACCGGAGGTGCTGCAATGATCAAGGAACTGGTTGAAGTGATCGCCAGGGCCCTCGTTGATAATCCGGATGAAGTTACAGTGAACCAGGTCGATCACGACGACGAGATCACGATTGAGCTGAGAGTCGCTCCTGGAGACATGGGCAGGGTCATAGGCCGTCAGGGCAGAATTGCCAAGGCAATCCGCGCCGTCGTCAAGGCCGCATCCGCAAAAATCGATAAAAGGGTTACTGTTGAGATCGTAGAATAAAAGTATCGCTGACCGTGCGTGCAGTGCGGCAGCGATATTCTTGTATTAAGCCGTCGTCAGGAAGACCGTTTCAGCGTGCGAAGCACGCACAAAACGGTCTGCCTGAACGAAAAAAGCCATCGGGCTTAATACAGGAAGAGAAAAGCCTTCGTAAGGAAGACGTAGATGAGGGAAAACCATGGAACAGTTTCTGAGAATCGGAAGCGTGACACAGCCGCACGGTGTGCACGGAGAACTGAAGGTCTATCCGCTGACGGATGATCCCCGCCGTTTCGGTGATCTGGAGGAAGTGATCCTTGAGAAGGGCCCGCGCAGAGAAACAAAAGCGATCGAGCAGGTCCGCTATTTCAAGAATATGGTTCTTCTGAAGCTTGAGGGGATCGATGACATGGATGAGGCGAACCGCTTCCGCTCATGGGACATCATCATTCCCAGAGAGAAGGGCGTTCCGCTGAAGGAAAATGAATACTACACGGCGGACCTGATCGGCATCAGTGTCTTTACGGAGGACGGAAAACAGCTCGGAACGCTGAAAGATGTGATTAAGACAGGGGCAAATGATGTGTATTCGGTTCAGTCGGACGAGTACGGCGAAGTGTTGATTCCGGCTGTTAAAGCGTGTATCATTGACGTTGACGTGACAGCGGCCAGGATGACGGTACACCTTCTTCCGGGCCTTATTGATGAAAAACGGAGGTGACTGATCTATGAAGAAATGTCAGTACTGCGGTGCAGACCTTCCTGATGATGCGAAGGCATGCAGTACATGCGGCCGACCGGTCGCCGGCATGCAGGACGCGGATGAAACGTCTGCGGACAGCAGAACAGATAAAGGCAGCGCATCAGAAGATTCAAATATGGGATCCGGCAGAGGATACTGGCAGTACGGCCGGTGGCATCCGGTAGAAGATCTGAACCGCGCACAGGCAGATGCCGGGAACGGCCAGGATCAGAATCAGTGGAACTCCGGTTCCGAAAACGGTTCCAGTTCGGATCAGCGTTATAACGGCAGCAGCGGAAACGGTCAGAATCAGTGGAACGGACAGCCGTCCGGGTGGGGAAACCAGAGCGGCTGGAACGGTCAGAACCCGTCCGGCGGGCCGTCCGGGTGGGAAAATCAGAACCAGAACCAGTGGAATAACCAGGGACAGTGGGGAAACCAGTGGAATAACGGCTATAACGGAGATCCCGGTCAGAACCAGTGGAACGGGCAGAACTCAGGCTGGGGAAACCAGAACAACGGCTGGAACGGACAGCCGGGCGGTGCAAAGACCAATACCTTATCCGTCATTTCCATGGCTTTCGGCATCCTGTCTCTGCTTTTCGGATTTTTCTATCTGATCCCCTGCATCGCCGGCGTGGTGACCGGCATCATTGCGCTGGTACAGATCCACAGAAATCCGGGACAGTTTGATTCCAGATCTAAAGGCTTTGCCATCGCGGGCATTGTGACCGGCGGCATTGCACTTGTTTTATGGGGATTTATCTTTGCCATCACGTTTCAGATGTTATCCGATCCGGAAATGCTGAAGCAGATTCTTCAGGAATATATGAATGAGGGAGGCTCCGGCTCTTCTGCGATCCGCTGATGCATGGATTTCTGCCCGGGTCAGGGCAGCCCGGTCCGGGCATAAGCCGTGCGGATCGGACAGCGGATGAAAAACGGGGAGAACTATGAATTTTTATGTACTTACACTCTTTCCGGAGCTGATCGACGGCATAGTGAACACCAGTATCACGGGACGCGCGATTAAGAAGGGTGTGCTCCGGGTCAGTACCGTCAATATCCGGGATTTTTCCACGAGGCGGGACGGCCGTGTGGATGACTATCCGTATGGCGGCGGTGCCGGCATGGTGATGGAGGCTGAACCTGTGGCCGGCGCCATTGCCTCCGTTAAGGAGAAAGCACCGGGAGCGCGTGTGGTGTATCTGACGCCGCAGGGGCCGGTGCTGACGCAGACAAAGGCAGAAGAGCTCGCCAGAGAAAAGGATCTGGTTCTTCTCTGCGGTCATTACGAAGGCATTGATGAACGGGTGCTGGATGAATATGTGACGGATTATCTGTCCATCGGGGACTATGTCCTGACAGGCGGAGAACTCGGCGCGGCTGTCGTGATCGATGCCGTATCCAGGTTCGTTCCGGGGGTGCTGCCGAATGAGGACTCGGCGCGTTTTGAGTCGCTTCAGGACAATCTGCTGGAATATCCGCAGTACACAAGACCTGTGGAATGGCGCGGAAGAAAGGTGCCCGATGTGCTTCTTTCCGGAGATCACAGCGCCGTATCCGCATGGCGCGCGGAACAGTCTCTGAAAAGAACCGGGGAACGCCGGCCGGATCTTCTGAAAAATCACTATCGTGTCTTCTGCCTGACAGCCGGCGGAGACAAAGCATCAGCGGCAGGTGCGGAATTTCTGAATGCCGTCAGCCGGCTCGGCGAGGTTTTCAGCTTTGACCGGAGAAAGCTGATAAAGAGCGGGTGGCAGTTTAAGAAAAACGATCTGGCGATTTTTGCCTGCTCACCGGGAGCTATGACAGAGGATGAGCGTTTCCAGAAGGTTAAAGGGAACGGAACTCCGGCGGTGATTCTTCTGGTATCGGATCAGGAAACGGCCGGAGAAAGTGAAGCCGCTGCTCATATGAGAAGCCTGCTGGAACAGAAGGGCTTTCGTGTGATCGCAGAGGAGATGCTCCCGGATGAGACGGAAGGCAGAGATATTCCGGGCATGGCGATTTCTGTCCGGGAAAAACTGTTGCAATTATCGTAATACTGCTGTATACTACATAAGTCTGCGGCAAAAAGAAGGCTGCAGTGATGCTCCGCTGTCACGCTGATCGGTGATAAGAGCATCCGGATAAACAAAGGTCCGGACCGGGAGGAGCCGCCGGAAGCGGCGCCGGGATACGGACAGGACAGGAGAGATTGAAATGAACGACATTATCAAGAAAATCGAAGAGGCTCAGTTAAAGACAGAGGTTCCTCAGTTCAATACAGGCGACACCGTTCGTGTGTATAACAAGATCAAAGAGGGAAACCGCGAGAGAACCCAGATCTTTGAGGGAATCGTACTGAAGAAGCAGGGCGGAAGCAACCGTGCGACATTCACCGTCCGCAAGATTTCCAACGGCGTCGGCGTAGAGAAGACCTGGCCGCTTCATTCTCCGAACGTAGAGAAGGTTGAGGTAGTTCGTCAGGGTAAGGCAAGACGTGCAAAACTGAATTACCTGAGAGACCGTGTCGGCAAGGCTGCCAAGGTTAAGGCGATCGTAAAGTAATTACGGCCTACAGGTTGATTTTTGAAGAGGTAAAGGGACTCAGGCAGCTGAGTCCCTTTTGTTTACCGTATGTTTCCTGGTGGAGAAAAATGCCCGACAGAAATCCGGATACAGAGAAAAACAGAAAATTTCCCAGAACGGTTGAACAGATGGAGCTGCAGAAACAGCTGGACTGGCAGAATTCGGAGGCACAGCGTCTGAAGGAAGAAGAGGAAAAGGCGGCAGAAAAGGCGAAAAAGCCTGCCCTGAGGTTTGCTGTCTCTTCCAGGTTCATGCATGTGTTCATCTGGTTCATGGGCATATTGCTGACCGTGCTGATCGCCTTCTTTTCTGCAAGGATGTTCTGCCGTGAGGTGGAGATCGCGGACAGTTCCATGGAGCCGACGCTCTCGAACGGTGAGGTGTGGCTGATCAACAGGATGGCCTACAGAATCGGTACGCCGCAGCGCGGAGACATTATCGTGTTCCGGACAGAGAGTGACAACGGGTCGTCCCTGCATGTGAAGCGGGTCATCGGTCTGCCGGGGGAGACGGTACAGATCTCGAACGGGCAGATTCTGATTAACGGAGAGACCTATAAGGGCGATGAATTTCCGTCAGTGCTGGATCCGGGGCTTGCGGCGGATCCGGTAACGCTGACGGAGGGCGAGTATTTTATTCTCGGTGATAACAGAAACGGAAGCGAGGACAGCCGGTATGCCTCTGTGGGCAACGTGGATGAGAGTATGATTGTCGGTTCCATCTGGTTCTGTGTACATCCGGTCGGCAAAATCGGCTTTGCGCCGTCGTGATCCGTTTTGCCGTGATGATCATCGTGTTTCATGCCTGAGACACGGACAGAAAGGTGAGGTTTATCATGAATATTCAGTGGTATCCCGGACATATGACAAAAGCCAGACGGCAGATGCAGGAAGATCTGAAGCTTGTCGATCTGATTATAGAACTGATTGATGCCCGGGTGCCGCTTTCCGGAAGAAATCCCGACATCGAGGAGATGGGCAGAGGAAAAGGCCGGCTGATTATCCTGAACAAGGCTGATCTGGCGGATGAGTCGCAGAACAGGCAGTGGACAGATTTTTACAGGCAGACCGGAGCGGAGGTGCTGGCGGCTGATGCAAGGCAGAAGGCCTCTCTGAAAAAAATCCGGCCGCTCGTCATGAATGCCTGCAGGGACAAAATCCGGCGGGATGCCGCCCGCGGTATGCGGAACAGAGCAGTGAGAGCCATGGTCTGCGGTATTCCCAATGTAGGAAAGTCTACCTTTATCAATTCGCTGGCGGGACGTACCTCGACGAAGACGGGCAACCGCCCCGGTGTGACGAAGGGGAAGCAGTGGATTCATCTGAACGGCGGCCTTGATCTGATGGATACGCCGGGCATTCTCTGGCCGAAGTTTGAGGATCCGGAAGCCGGAGAGAAGCTGGCCATGATCGGCTCTGTCAGCGACGATGTCGTGCAGAGCGAGGAACTTGTCCTGAAGCTGATCTGTCTGCTTCAGAAGGATTATCCGGGACGCCTGGAGGAGAGATACGGTATCGCGGCCGATGACAGCATGGCACCGGCCGATATTCTCGAGGCAGTGGCGAAGCGGAGAGGTATGATCGGAAAAGGCGGCATCGTCTCCTCTGAGAGAGCCGCCGGCATGATGCTGGATGAATTCCGCTCGGGAAAACTCGGACGGATCACACTGGACCGGGATGTCAGGATTCCGGCGGAGAAAATCCGGTAAGCCGGCATGTGACCGGCAGGCATGGCAGCAGGTCTGAAAGAGAGAATAAACAGCATGACAAAGAAGGAAGAGGCGGCTGCACGCCGTGCGGAGAAGCTGGAAAAGGAAAAGGCAAGAGTCGAAGCACTCTGTGAATTTGAGAAGAAATATCCTGAGGCACAGTATATCTGCGGCATCGACGAGGTGGGACGGGGACCGCTTGCGGGCCCTGTGATGGCCGGCGCGGTGATTCTTCCCCGGGATGCCAGAATTCTTCATATCAATGATTCCAAAAAGCTGACGCCGAAGAGACGGGAAGAACTTTATGAGGTCATCAGGGAGGAAGCCATCTCCTGGCACATCGGTGAGGCCGGGCCGGAGAGAATTGATGAGATCAACATTCTGCAGGCTACCTTTGAGGCTATGCGTGAGGCTGTCAGGGGGCTTTCGGTGCGACCGGACCTTCTGCTCGTCGATGCGGTCCACATCCCCGGGCTTGACGACATCAGACAGGTCTCCATCATCAAAGGAGATGCGAAAAGCCAGAGCATCGCGGCAGCCAGCATTATGGCGAAGGTGACGAGGGACAGGCTGATGGTGCAGTACGAAAAAGTCTGGCCGGGATATGATTTTGCGTCGAACAAGGGATACGGGACAGCGCAGCATATTGCTGCGCTGAAAAAATCAGGTCCCTGCCCGATCCATCGCAAAACGTTTATCACCCATTTTGTATGAAGCCTGACGGAACAGCGGAAAAGACGGAAATTCATGTGTGGTCACGGGAAAGGCGGCGTCATGAGCGGCGAAATGAGCGGTCGGAATAAAAGAAAAACCGGCAGTGATTATGAACTGCTGGCTGCGCGCTACCTTGAGGCGAAGGGCTATCGCATTCTGGAACACAGCTTCCGGTGCAGATCCGGAGAGATCGACCTGATCGCATGGGATCCGCAGGGATATCTGGTCTTTGCCGAGGTCAAATACAGAGCCGGGGCAGCTGCGGGTCGGCCGGAAGAGGCTGTCACGCCTGCCAAGCAGAGAACCATCTCAAGAGTGGCGGACTATTACCGTGTCCGTCATCAGACAGACCTTTCCGTTCCCTGCCGGTTCGATGTGATTGCCATAGAAAAGCGTACGGTCCGTCATTATATCAATGCTTTTCCCTACGCGGGATAAAAAACGGTACGCGGGATAAAAAACGGGGATACCGCAGAATCTGCGGCATCCCCGTGATTTTTTATTTTCCGCTGCTGTGGCGTCTGACGAGCTTGTTGATCTTCTCCGTATTGTCCCGGACTTTGTTGATCGAGACATCGTGATTCAGCGTATCGATAATGCTTGCCACGTATTTCCCCATCTTCGCCGTAGCGTACCATTCACGGGAGAGGAGTTCGGGCGTCTGGTAGATCAGATTCGTCGTGATGACTTTTCTGATGATGCCATTTTTGTAATACTCATCAAATTTATCCAGCCCGTCGGTGAACAGACCGAAGGTCGTGCAGACATATACGTTCTTTGCACCCCGATCCTTCAGCTGCGTTGCCACGTCGAGCATGCTTCCGCCGGATGAAATCATATCATCGATAACGATACAGTCTTTTCCCTTGACGGAATCACCGAGAAATTCATGGGCGACGATGGGATTTTTGCCGTTGACGATGCGGGAGTAATCACGCCGTTTGTAGAACATACCCATGTCGACGCCGAGGACGTTCGAAAAATAGACGGCTCTGGACATGGCTCCTTCATCGGGGCTGATGATCATCAGATGATCGTTGTCCAGACGGATGTCAGGCTCTGACTTGAGCAGCGCTTTCAGAAACTGGTAGGTAGGGAAGAAGTTATCAAATCCCATCAGCGGTATGGCATTTGCCACACGAGGATCATGGGCATCGAAGGTGACGATATTGGTCACGCCCATGCGGCTGAGCTCTTCCAGACCGATGGCACAGTCGAGTGACTCACGGTTTGTTCTCTTGTGCTGACGGCTTTCATAAAGGAAGGGCATGATGACGTTGATTCTGTGCGCCTTGCCGTTGACGGCGGCAATCACTCTTTTGAGGTTCTGGAAATGATCATCAGGACTCATATGATTCGTCTCGCCGAACTGCTGGTAGGTGATGCTGTAATTGCACACATCAACCAGAATATAGAGGTCGACGCCGCGGACGGATTCTTTGATGACGCCTTTGGCTTCACCGCTTCCGAAACGGGGCAGATCAACGTCAAGAAGGTAGGAACCTTCCGAATATCCGTATACGTCTTTCTTTGCTGGATTTTCGTCAATGATGGCTTTACGGAACTGAACGAGATAGTCATCTATTGTTCTGGCGAATGAAGTGCATCCCGGCAGGGCGATAATCTTCATCGGTGCTACAGGATTAGAGTTAAGCAGATACTTTGTTACTGACATGTAAGCCTCCGAATCTGTACAGATTTCCTTGTATATCAGAACGCGAATATGGAATTGAACGGCCGCTCTGCATGATGCTGATGAAAGGCTTTTTTCGGACCTTCCTGCACATCAGCGTACGGCAGAACACAGCCGAAAACAGTTTAGCATGAGGTTCTGGGGGTGTCAATGTACTGACTTGTCTTTTGAAGTTCTGACTGGTATCATATGGGGTAATAATGCCGGTAATATCGGTCTGTGCGCGGAAACGAAACGCACACCCGGCGGAAAATCGAGGCGGACAGGACTTTACGTTCATGCAGAAACAGGGACACAGGATCCGGAGCGTTCATCCGGGCAGTATAGCAGAAGAAATGAATATTGAACCGGGCGATACGCTTCTGTCCGTCAATGGCCGGGAAATCGAGGATATTTTCGACTATCAGTTTCTTACGGAAGAGGAGAATATCACGGTTCTCATTCGCAGGAAAGACGGTGAGGAATGGGAACTGGAGATTGAAAAAGACCCGGATGAGGATCTCGGCATTGATTTTGAGAGCGGCCTGATGGACGATTACAGATCGTGCCGCAATAAATGCATCTTCTGTTTCATCGATCAGATGCCGAAGGGGATGCGTCCGACACTTTATTTCAAGGACGATGATTCCCGGCTTTCCTTTCTTCAGGGCAATTATGTGACTCTCACGAACATGAGCGATCACGATATCGACCGGATCATCCGCTACCGGATGGAACCGATCAATATTTCCTTTCAGACCACCGATCCGGAGCTCCGCGTCAGGATGCTGAACAACAGGCATGCCGGGGAGATTTTTCCGAAGGTGCGCAGGCTTGCTGATGCCGGCATCGAGATGAACGGCCAGATTGTTCTCTGCAGGGGAATTAACGACGGGGTACAGCTCGAACGGAGCATCAGTGATCTCACCGCTTATCTGCCGGCGCTGCGCAGTGTTTCGGTTGTGCCGGTGGGACTCTCAAAATTCCGCGACGGTCTTTATCCGCTGGAGCCTTTCACGAAAGAGGATGCGTCGCAGGTAATCGATCTGATCGAGTCGTGGCAGAGAAGAATCTTTCCTGCACACGGCGTTCATTTTGTGCATGCTTCCGATGAGTGGTATCTGCTTGCCGAACGGCCGCTTCCTGAAGAAGACCGGTATGACGGTTATCTGCAGCTTGAAAACGGCGTCGGCATGCTGCGTCTTCTGGAGAATGAGGTGCGGCAGTACCTGTCATCGGATGAGCTGCCGGATCCGGAGAGCCTGCCGGCACGGCGCGTGACGATTGCCACGGGACTTCTCGCTTCAGACACCATCAGGAAGCTGTGCGGCCTCATCTCGGACCGTTATCCTCAGGTTCAGGCGGAAGTTGTTCCGGTAAGGAATGACTTTTTCGGATCAAGAATTACGGTGTCGGGCCTCATCACAGGACAGGATCTGATCAGGCAGCTTCAGGAGAAAGCCGGTGCATCCGGACAGGACAACGGGGCGGACAGGCCGCTCGGGGACGAAGTGCTGATTCCCTGCAATATGCTTCGTTCCGGCGAGAATGTATTTCTTGATGATGTGACAACAGAACAGGCCGAGCGTGCCGTGGGCACACCGGTCCGTGTGGTAGACGAAGGCGGGGATGTATTCGTCCGGTGCGTTCTCGGACTCGAAAAGGGAACGGAACATAAAAGGAGACAGATGTATGAGCAAACCGATAGTGGCAGTGGTCGGGAGACCTAACGTCGGCAAGTCGACATTTTTCAATGCGCTTGCCGGAGAGAAAATCTCCATTGTAAAGGATACACCCGGTGTGACACGGGACAGAATCTACGCGGATGTATCGTGGCTCGACCGTGATTTTACCGTGATCGATACGGGCGGTATCGAGCCGGAAAGCAGGGACATCATTCTCTCCCAGATGCGGGAGCAGGCGATGATTGCGATGGAGACGGCGGATGTCATTATTTTTATGACGGATGCCCGCCAGGGCCTGACCGATGCCGACCATGAAGTGGCGGACATGCTCCGGCGAAGCAAAAAGCCGGTCGTTCTGGCCGTCAACAAAATTGACAATTTCAAAAAACAGGAGATGGATGTCTACGAGTTCTATAATCTGGGACTCGGTGAACCCTACCCGATTTCGTCGGAAGGAAAGTCCGGCTTCGGCGATCTGCTGGATGCCGTGATCAGCCATTTCCCGGACATGAATGCGGCGGAGGAAGAGGATGACACACCGAAGATTGCGGTGGTCGGCAAGCCGAACGTCGGCAAATCTTCCATTATTAACAGGCTGACAGGGCAGAACCGTGTGATCGTTTCCGACATCGCCGGCACGACGCGAGACGCCATTGATACGGTTGTCCGCAGAAGAGACCGTGAGTACGTTTTCATCGATACCGCGGGCCTCAGAAGAAAGAGCAGAGTGACGGAGGATATCGAGCGTTATAGCACGATCCGCACCGTTTCTGCCATCGAGCGCTGTGATGTGGCCGTTGTCGTGATCGACGCCGTCGAAGGCATCACCGAACAGGATGCAAAAATCGCAGGCATTGCCCATAATGAAGGCAAGGGCCTGATCATTGCCGTGAACAAATGGGATGCCGTCAGCAAGACGGATCACACGATGAAAGAATTCACAGACAAAATCCACAGCACGCTTTCTTTTGCGTATTATGCGGAAATTATTTTTATCTCGGCACTGACGGGACAGAGGCTTCCGAAACTGTTCGAATCCATTGACAGGGTACTTTCCGCATCGACGCTCAGGATTCAGACCGGTGTGCTGAACGAGATCCTGACGGATGCCATGGCCATGCAGCAGCCGCCGTCAGACAAGGGACGCCGTCTGAAGATCTATTACATGACACAGGCAGCGGTGAAACCGCCGACCTTCGTGATTTTTGTCAATGATAAGAAACTGATGCATTTTTCATATACGCGGTATCTGGAGAACCAGATCCGTGAAGCTTTCGATTATGCCGGCACATCGATCCGGTTTATCGTGAGAGAAAAAGAGGATAAGGAAAAATGACTGCACGAATCATCTGTCTGCTGATCGGTTATTGTTTCGGTATTATTCAGACTGCCTATCTGTACAGCAAGTCGCAGGGCATTGATATCCGCACGGTCGGAAGCGGCAACGCCGGATCGACCAATATGCTGCGGAATCTCGGATTCAAGGCAGGCATGATTACGCTGGGCGGCGATATAGCGAAATGCATCGTCCCGATTATCATTACCTGGCTGATCTTCAGAAACAGCAGTCCGGAGCTGTTTCCTCTGCTGAAAATCTGGACGGCGGCAGGTGTGATTCTCGGTCATGATTTTCCTGTGCAGATGCACTTTAAGGGAGGCAAGGGCATCGCCTGCACCGCAGGCATGATCATTGCCTTCGGCGACTGGCGCTGGATTGTGATCGGCATTATCGTTTTCTTCGCCATTTTTTTCACCACTCATTTTGTGTCTCTTGGCTCCATCTGCCTCTCGCTGGAGTTTGCGATCGGAACAACGGTCGGAAGCCTGAACGGATGGTATCACATGACGGCGCCGAGACTTGCGGAAATGTGTGTGATAATCTGGATCATTGCCGCACTGAACATCTTCCAGCACCGGGCCAATATCAGAAGGCTCTTCGGCCGTTTCGAGCGGAGAACTTTCCTTACGCATGAGAAGAATGTCGAGGAAGAAAAGGAAAGAAGGGCAAAAGGACTGTAATGGAAAAAATCAGCGTTCTGGGCGCGGGGAGCTGGGGCTCGGCAATCGCCTGGCTTCTCTGCAGCAACGGCCATGAAGTTACGCTGTGGTCGCATCGGGAAGAAGAGGCGGAGGAGTTCCGCAGGACACATGAGAACAGAGACAAACTCCCGGGCGTGATTTTTCAGGAAAACATGCATTTTACCGCTGATCTGGACGAGGCACTCAGAGGACGGGACATGCTGGTGCTGGCCGTGCCTTCGGGAGCGGTCAGAAGCACATGCCGTAAGATGAGCGGCAGCATACGAAAGGGACAGCTCATCGTCAGCCTGGCCAAGGGAATAGAAGAAAAAACACTGGATACCATGAGCGACATCATCGAAGAGGAGATCCCGCAGGCCAATACAGCCATACTGTCGGGACCCAGTCACGCCGAGGAAGTCGGCCGCGGCATGCTGACGGCCATCGTTGCCGGCGCGCACGACAGGGAAACTGCCGTCCATGTCCAGAAGGTTTTCATGTCGCCTGTTTTCCGGGTCTATACCAGCCCTGACATGAAGGGCATTCAGCTCGGTGCGGCGCTGAAGAATGTCATCGCCCTCGCTGCAGGCGTTGCGGACGGCATGGGATACGGCGATAACACCAGGGCGGCGCTGATCACGAGGGGAAGCGAGGAGATCGCCCGTCTCGGTAAGAAAATGGGCATTCACAGAAGAACACTCTTCGGTCTGTCCGGCATCGGGGACCTCATTGTCACCTGTACATCCAGACACAGCCGTAACCGCAGAGCCGGTTATCTCATGGGTCAGGGAAAGAGCATGCAGGAGGCGATGAAGGAAGTTCATCAGGTTGTCGAGGGTGTCTATTCCGCGAAGGCGGGGCTCGAGCTCGCCAGAAAATATGATGTGGAGATGCCGATCGTGGAAATGACAAACCGTGTGCTCTTTGAAGGCATGGATGCCAGGGAAGCAGCGCAGTTTCTCATGACAAGACAGGGCAGAGACGAGATCAGCGAGTGGGACTGAACTGAATTCTGACTTCAAATCGGTGGCTGCCCGTTGTATAATGTACGCATAAGACAGACATAATCTTTCTGGGATGATCGATAACCCTGTGTTAAATTGAACCTACAAATTGTTTTTAACGGGATGCCAATATCCTTGTTCTGCTGTCAGGCCGTCCTCGAACGGAAGGCAAAGGTTCAAATGAGGCAACCCACGTGGCTTCGTCTGGGAGTCAATCTTGCAGGCGCGACACCCCGGGTGCGGAGGCGGACTTCATGTCCGCCTCCGCTTTTTTTCGGCCAGCCGGACCGGCTGCAGTTCAGACGCTGCAGGAACCACGGAACACATGGAGACTCCCGGGCCGAGACCTCCGCAGGCGCCGGTGGTTGGCGAGGACGAACGAAGCGATGACCGAGCTTACCACCGCTGCGCCGAGGACAAGCGAGAGCGCGTCGAGGCTGGGAGTCTCCATGTGTGACAGTGGCTGGCAATGTTTGAACTGCATCATCAGCGTCCTGTCACTGTTGACAAACGCGGCGCAATTGTCTAGAATGACGGAAGTTGATGAAAAGCTGTGATGGCGTAAGGTAGGTTCCGGAAGCCCTTCAGAGAGAGAGGATCATCGGCTGGAAGTCCTCTCAGGAAGCACCGGTTCCGAGGTTCACGCCGGAGCCGCCGGACTGAACGGGCAACAGGTAAGTCCGGACGTAATCCGCACGTTACGCGGCAATGAGTGCCTGAACGACAGAAGGCGGCGAAGTCTGCTGGATGTGTCCGGGAATCAGGGTGGTACCACGGCGATCAGTCGTCCCTGCTTTGGCAGGGACGACTTTTTTATTGTATAAGTCCGTCGCATGCCAGAGGCGGACTGCACACCCGAAGGGTGCGCAAGGCCGACTATGGCTTTGCGACGATAACAGGTATGAGCATGGAGCGATGCGAAGCATCGCGAGAATGCGAATACCTGTAGCGACGCGAAAGCACGCAGTGCGAAGCGGCGCGTGGACTTATACAATATTAAGCCGTCGACACGCAGACAGTTTTCGGGCATGCGAAGCATGCACAGAAAACTGTCTGCGTGATCGACGCAAACATGTATGAGCACGAAGTGACGCGATAGCGGCACGGAAGTGCGAATATGCGCGGGCAGTGAGCCGCATCCGCACACACGAAG
>ONOC01000026.1 GCA_900319355.1 uncultured Eubacteriales bacterium
AACAGGTATGAGCACGAAGTGACGCGTAAGCGGAACGAAAGTGCGAATACCTGTAGGATTGCGGGAGTGCGAAGCACGGAGCAATCCGTAGCTTATACAGTATGTGGCATCTTGCACGATATGGATGTTTACTTACGATGCTTCCGTCAGCTCTTCCGCCATGCTCTTTCTCAGTCTTCTGATCGCCTGCGCGTGAAGCTGAGAAACTCTCGGCTGGCTCAGATGCATGACATCCGCAATCTGATTCATATTCAGTTCATCCGCATAATACAGGGAGATGACCATCTTTTCCTTTTCGGGCAGACGGTTGATCGCTGAAGACAGAATGCGGATATCCTCATCCTGCATATACTTCTGCTCCGGCTGCTCTTCCCTGTTATCTGAAGGCACCTGAAGAATACTGTCGTTATTTCCGTCGTAGGTAATATCCAGCGACAGCACGTTCACCATCGTGCTCATTCTTCTGAGTCTGCGAAGCTTCGTCACGCTCATGGAAAGGTAGTCCGCCAGCTCCTCATCGGAAGGATTTCTGCCGTTCATCTCCATCAGCTCATCTGTCGCCTCGTCGATCAGACGGCTGTCACGGTGATAGCTTCTCGGCATCCAGTCGTTCTTCCGGATCACGTCAATGACCATCCCGCGGATTCTTCTGGAAACGAAGGTGTCGAACCGGCTGTCTCTGTCAGGATCATAACGGTCAATGCCCTTCATCAGTTCCAGCACGCCCTCGTTGATGATATCCTCCGGCTGTGTAAAACCGGTATACATATCCTTCATCTGCCAGGCGACCGACCTCACGGTATAGAGATACCGCATGGTAATCTCCTGTCTGATCCGGTTCTTCTCCTGATCGTCCGTTTCCTCGTGATACATTCTGAAGAGATCACTGTCCGACTTTTCCCTGAATGCTTTACTTTCCATCACCGACACTCCCCCGCCCGGCTGCCAGGCCTTCAAGAAACCTCATTTGTTACAGAATGAACAATTTATTTTTCGTAATTCTTAAATTTATTGCATAATTGTTACGTTCTGTGCAAATAATAACAGAATTTCTTCGAGGAAGCAAGCGGTTTTCGTCGATTTTTTACTTATATTTTCAGTTTTTCTCTGCGGACGGATGCTGCGGCGCCTTTTTCTCACGATGTCCGGGCATTGGGATCTGTGCCAGGATCACGCCGGAGAACACGAGCACGCAGCCGAGGATTTCCTTTGAGGTCAGCTCGTCGCCCAGAACGATCCATCCCGCCAGCACGGAGATCACTGATTCCAGACTCATGAGCAGCGAGGCAGTCACGGGATTCAGACCCTTCTGCCCCACGATCTGCAGGGTAAAGGCCACGCCCGAGGAAAGAATACCGGCGTAAAGAATCGGACCCGCGCAGGCAATGATGGCAGAAAGCGACGGCGTCTCCACGGCAAACGCGGTTATCGTTGAGAGAATCCCGGCAAAAACCAGCTGAAAGCAGGAAAGCTGTATCCCGTCTGTTCTGGTGACAAAATGATCGACGCTCAGAATATGCAGGGCATAGACCACCGATCCGCCCAGCGTGATCAGATCTCCCTTATTCACCGTAAAGTCTTCTTTGACGCACAGGAAGAAGAATCCGACCACCGCCACAGCGACGGCGGCCCAGACAAGCGGACTGCACTTCTTTCTGAAAAAAATCAGCGCGAATACCGGCACCAGCACGATGTACAGCGCCGTCACAAAGCCGCTCTTTCCCGCGGTCGTATAGACCAGTCCGACCTGCTGAAAGCCGCCGGCGGCAAACATGCACAGACCCACGATGAGCCCGCCGCGGATCAGATTTTTCCGCCGCTCCTCCGCCGGAGCCGTAATGCCCGGAATGGCCTCTCCCCGGTAATTGACCGCGAGCGGATCGATCCGGCCCGTCCGGATGGCCAGCGGAAGAAGAAACAGTGCGCCGATAAAATCGCGGCACATATTATAGGTAAATGGTTCCACACGGTCCATGGCCACACTCTGCGCCACGAACGTCGTGCCCCAGAAAAAAGCGGCCAGAACCAGATAAACGGAGTGGCGGACTCTCATCGAGCCGCCGCTCCTGACCGGTGCTGCACTCGTATTCATTTCATATAACTCCCTGAATGATTTCTCTGTCATCTGCCTCACGCTTCATCGAAGCTGTCTTTCTGCGCAGCTTCACTGATATCCCGTGAGCTGCCTTTCTGCACAGTTTCACTGATATCCCGTGAGCTGCCTTTCCGCGCAGCTTCCCTGATATCCCGTGAGCTGCCTTTCTGCACAGCTTCACTGATATCCCGTGAGCTGCCTTTCTGACGCGCCGCTTCACCGGCATCCCGTAAACGGACTCTTCACTGATATCTCGCGGCCTCGCGGTTGTAGAAGCGGAAGACCCGTTCGTAAAAATCACGGCGGATCTCATCGGTTGCGTTGAAGACCTCATGTTTTGAAGCGGCATAACGGATCAGCTCCGTATTCCCCGCGCGCTTTGCGAAGGCATCCTGTGATTCTGTCTGCACCAGATGGTCGCGTCCCGCCTGAAATAAAAGCACCGGAATACGGACGCGGTTTGCCCGCCGGATCACCGGCTTTTCCATGTCGATGCCCGCACAGGTCCACCCGTAGGTTGCCGCGCTCATCTGATCACTCCGGTCATTCTGCCGCTGCCGGAACTGATACATGTACCGGGCAGGCGACAGCTGGCTGCTGTGCTCGAAATCCGGAACCGGAGAGAAATGAGACTGCCCGTACGAAATCTGCCGCTCCAGATGATGGATTCTCGCGTGACGGTACATGATCCGCACCGCCGCCTCCGGCACACCGCGCCGTTTAAATTTCAGCATCGGAGAGCAGAGCACCGCCGCACGGAAATAGCGGGGATATTTCTCCAGAAAAAGCGCCCCGACCGCTCCGCCCATCGAATGGGCGAAAAGAAACAGCTTCTTCCCCTGCCTTTCCGGAACCACGATCTGATCCAGAAAGCATTTCAGGTCCAGGACATAGTCGTCAAACGAATCCACATGGACCATCTCCGGATCGGAGAGCAGTCTCTCCGACCTGCCGTGGCAGCGCTGCTCCAGAAAAAAAACAGAAAAGCCAAGCTGCCAGAGGTACCAGGCAACCTCATGATATTTTCCCCAGAACTCACAGAATCCGTGAACGATCACGATGCTTCCCTTCGGATGATCATGCATCGCCCTGTAATAATGAAGTTCCGTTCCGTCAAAACCTCTGATGCTGCCGTCGGTGACGGTCGAGCGCCGCCACGGCTCATTCTCCGTGCGCATCCGCTCATCAAAATCACCCTCGCCCAGAAGCGAGATGCCCTCTGCTTCCATTTGTGCTTCCTTTCTGTTTTCTCATATTTCCGGTACTTCCGTGCCGTCTGCCCGATATGCCTGCTTCCGGTACTTCCGCGCCGTCTGCCCGATATGCCTGCTTCCGGGTTACAGCTTCAGTCCTTCTCCATCACTCTTCTGGCCTTGTCCGGATAATTGGTGATCACGGCATGTACGCCCGCGCGGACGCACGTCTGAAGATCTGCCACGGTATTCACCGTCCAGACATTGACCTCCACCTTTCTCCTGCGGCACTCCTCCATGAATCCCTCATACTGAAGATTATAAACGGCAGGATGCAGCGCATCCACACCGTGCGCCTGTGCGTACGCCGGCATATCCAGGGTGCCGTCCGCATACAGGAATCCCGTCCTTGCCTTCGGCGCCACCTGCTTCATGCGCATCACGGAACAGTGGTTGAACGAAGAATAGATCACACGGTCTTCCATGCCGAAATGTCTCGTCATGGCGGCGATTTTTTCCTCGATGCCCTCATAAAAAATCTCGCCGGTCTTCAGCTCGATGTTGATGGTCAGTCCCGTCGGCTCCAGCAGTTCAAAGACCTCGCCCATGGTCGGGATCTGAATGCCTTCGTAAGCCAGATTCCCGTTGCAGAAATCAAAGGATTTCAGCTCGTCCAGTGTATAGTCGCACACCCGTCCGGTGTGATCGGATACCCGGTCAATTCTCTCGTCGTGCGTCACGACGATGGCGCCGTCCTTCGTCAGATGAATATCCAGCTCGACGCCGTCCGCGCCGAGGTCCGCTGCCTTCTGAAAAGCAGCCAGTGTATTTTCAGGGCAGCAGCCGCTCGCTCCGCGATGCGCCCAGACTAAAGGTCTTTCAGCCATAATGTCTCCTCCCGTCAGTCAGATCACTTATGATATCCTGCATTTTCTGTTCTGACCTGTTTTTCATCCTAACATACTTTCAGCATTCGTAACAGTTGTAACAGAATGCCGGGCCGGGTAACACTTTCGTCCTTCTGTCCTACCGTCTGTCTCTTCCCGGGACTTCCCTGTAAAAAATATGATAAAATGTCTCCGGTACGGCCATTCCTTATCCGGAGGTGTTTTCATGGGAGCAAAAGACCTGCTCTGCAGCATTCTTGAGCATGAGACAAAGAAAAATCCTGCCCGCGCACGGAAACTGATCACCGCCGTCTATGCGGGGTTCGGCGCTTACCAGAAGCGCTTTCCCGAAAAAGGGCGCGCCGGATCGCGCCGGTATCTCGCCAATGAGGCGATGAAGGTCATGCTGAACGCGTACCGCCACCCGGAATCCACGGCGTTCGTGTCGATTTTTACCCCCTGTGAACTTCTGCAGGCCTTCGACATCAGCCCCGTCTGCGCGGAGATGTTCTCCACCTTCCTGAACGGCGCCGGATGCGAGAAGCCGTTTGTGGATGCGGCCGAAGCCGCGGGCGTCGCGGAAACGTTCTGCAGCTATCACAAAATCCTGATCGGCGCCGCGAAGACGCACCTTCTGCCCGACCTCGGATATATCATCAACACCTCCCTCGCCTGCGACGCGAACAACCTGACCTTCCGTGAGATTGCCGGGGAACTCGGCAGAGAACAGTTTTACATCGATGTGCCTTACGCAAAGGACGAATACGCCGTCGCCTATGTGGCGGAGCAGTTCAGGCATCTTGCGTCCTTCCTTGAGAAACAGACCGGACGGACGCTCGACATGGCGCGTCTGAAGGCGATCACCGGAAGAAGCGCCGAGACCATCCGGATCATGCAGGCAACCATCCCCTGGCGCCGCACCAGGTGGGTCAGCGGAGATCTGACCTGCGAACTCTACGAGGCGCTGATGATGCACACCTGCCTCGGAACAGAAGCCTCCCTGCATTACGCGGACATGCTGCTCCGGGATTATCAGGCGGCGCCCGCCGACACCGGAAAGCGGATTGTCTGGATGCATTCAAACCCGTTCTGGCAGAAACCTGTCATGGACGCGCTCAACTACCGGCCGGACATGCACATCGCCGCAACCGATATGTCCTATGACGTATGGCAGACTTTCGATCCTTCGGATCCTTTCACCTATATGGCCAGCCGTCTCGTATACGATCCCTTCAACGGACCGGCGGCAGACCGGATGAATTTTTCCAGAAAAATGGCGCACGCGGTAGACGCCGACGGCGTCATTCTCTTCTGCCACTGGGGCTGCAAGGAAACCTGCGGTGCCAGCACGCTCATCAAAAAGGGCATCGAAGCAGACGGCATCCCCTGCCTTATTCTGAACGGGGACGGCGTCGACCGGCACAACGCTTCCGACGGACAGGTATCCACGAGAATCGGCGCCTTTATGGAAATGCTCAGTGACAGATCAGAGGAGGCAGCACCATGATATATACAGCCTGCAGGTATGCGCCGTCAGAACTTTTCGCCGGCTTCGGCGAGACGGCCGAAAGGCTCGACCCGACGCCTTCGGGATTTGAATGCGCGGAGTCCTGCTCCCATCCGAATATGTGCGGCTTTTCCAAAGCCGTGACAGAAGAAATCATGACACGCGGGATCACGCGCGTCGTTCTCACCGACTGCTGCGACGCCATGCGCAGAACCTTCGATGTGCTGAAGGCCATGGACGGCATGGCATTCGTCTGGCTGCTCTCCCTGCCCCACCGCACGGGTGAGCCGGAGACAGCGCTCTTCGCCTCGCAGCTGAAGGCGCTGGCCGACGCGTACAGCCGCTTCAGCGGTATCCCGTTTGATGAAGCAAAAGCGGAGGAAGCTTTCCGGAAAAGCGCCGTATCTCCGTCTCTTCCGGAGGGTCCGTTCATCGCGGTCGACGGCGCTCACGCGAGCGGCGCCCTGATGAAGGAGATCCGGAGCGTCTTTTCCGACACGCCGGTCGTCAACCGGACCTGCACGGGGGAGCGGTCGCTGCCGTATGCAGAGCCCTCCGAACCGGGCGATTTTTTCAGACGGTATGCCCGGGCTCTTCTTACGCAGTACCGTCCCTGCATGCGGATGCTCTCCGCCGGCACGGGAAGAACGCCTGAAGAAGAAGCCGCGCCGGCCGGCACGATTTTTCACACGATTAAGTTCTGTGACTACTACAGCTTCCGTTACATGAATGAAAAGGACAGCGGTCAGCCGATCGTCAAAATCGAAACGGATTCCTCGCTGCAGAGCGGCGGTCAGCTGCTCACAAGGCTCGAAGCCTTCCGCGAGGAAATGGACATGAAGGAAGGAAAGGAAGTATCCATGAATATTTCTCCCGTTAAAAAATCTTCCCCGCGGCCGGACGGCCGCATCTTCACCGCCGGCGTCGATTCCGGATCCACCAGCACAGATGCCGTGATCATGGACGGACACGGGAATATTCTCGGCCGCGCCATCCTTCCGACCGGCGCAGGCGCCGTCAGCACCGGGGCGAAAGCGCTCGAAACGGCGCTGGCCGAGGCCTGCCTGACCAGAGATGATCTCGCGGCGATCGTCTCCACCGGCTACGGCCGGACAACCATCGGCATCAGGGAGGCCTCTGACGTGACCGAGATCACCTGCCACGCCCGCGGCGCGATCTGGCTTGATAAGGACGCCAGAACCGTCATCGATATCGGCGGACAGGATTCCAAGGTGATCAGCATCGACGAAAAAGGAAAGGTGCTGAACTTTGTCATGAACGACAAATGCGCGGCCGGCACGGGCCGCTTCCTGGAGCAGCAGGCGAGAGCCCTCGGCATGAGCATGCCCGAGATGAGCCGCAAAGGTCTGGAATGGAAGAAGGACATCAGCATCTCCAGCATGTGCACCGTATTCGCGGAATCCGAGGTGGTCTCCCTCGTCGCACAGAACGTGGACACAGCCGACATCATCCACGGCCTCAACAAGGCGATCGCCGCCAAAACGGCGGGGCTTGCCGCGAGAGTCAGCAAAAAGCCGGGCTACATCCTGACCGGAGGTGTCGCAAGAAACGAGGGTGTTGTAAAATGTCTGGAAGAAAAGCTCGGCGCGCCGGTCTTCGTATCGCCCGACGCCCAGCTCTGCGGTGCCATCGGTGCGGCTCTGATCGCCCTTGAGTCAGCCGGTGTGCACGCGTGATAAAAAATCATCATCTGAATCATGTGAGGAGCTACCAATGACAGATCTGCATACGGGTCAGGAACAGAAACACGCCGGCATCATCCGCCGCATCGCACCGGAATGCATGGTCCTGCTGAAATCAGACGGCAGCTTTCCGCTTGCCGGTCCGTGCCCTGTCGCACTTTACGGCAGCGGTGCGCGCCGGACCGTCACGGGCGGCACAGGATCCGGCAGCGTGAATGCCCGCCATGTCATCAGCATAGAAGAAGGTCTGGTCAACGCCGGTTTCCGGATCACGACCGAAGACTGGCTGAACAACTACGACCGCATCATAACGGATGAAAAGAAACGCTTTGCCGGCACCGTCCGCAGCAAAGCGCATAAGGATCATATGCCGGCTGCGCTGGCCGGTATGGGTGCCGTCATGCGTGAGCCGGAATATATTCTGCCCTCCGACGGGGAGGGTGACACCGCCATCTATGTGCTGCGAAGGCTCTCGGGTGAAGGATCTGACCGCACAGCAGAAAAAGGAGATCTGCTCCTGACAGGGACAGAGATCCGCGATATCCACCGGATCTGCAGCAGCTATGCTTCCTTTCTCCTTGTGCTCAATACCGCGGAAATGGTCGATATCAGCCCGGTTATGGATGTGCCGAATATTCTTCTCCTGTCATGGCCCGGGGCCGCCGCGGGAGACGCCTTTGCCGACGTCCTTCTGGGCAGGGCCGAACCATCCGGCAGGCTCACCGACACGTGGATCCGGCATGAGGATTTTCCCCGTATCGGCGACTTCGGCATCTGGAATAATACACACTATAAAGAAGGCATCTATGTCGGATACCGGTGGGCGGACACCACGGATGCGCGGGTGCTCTTCCCGTTCGGATACGGGCTGTCCCGCACCACCTTTGACCTCGGCCTGTCCGATACCGCCGTCAGTGCCGGCCCCTCCGGCGATTCTGTTACCGTGTCGTTTTCCGTCACCAACACAGGATCCTTCACCGGAAAAGAAACCGCCGAGCTTTATGTGTCCGTACCGCCGGGAAAGCTGGATCAGCCCTGTCAGGTACTTGCCGCATTCCGGAAGACGAAAGCCCTGGCGCCGGGAGAATCCGAAACCGTCAGCCTTGCCTTCCGCATGCGCGATCTGAGTTCCTTTGACACCTCCTCCGCGTCGGAGATCCTGGAAAGGGGAGATTACATCGTCCGCGTCGGCACAGACAGCCGTTCCGCAGAACCTGTCTGTATCGTGCGGCTGGAAGAGGATGTCACCATCAGAGCGCTGTCCCACAGAGGCGGTAAAGCCTCCTTCAGCGACTGGAAACCAAAAACCAGCGTCCGGGACACCTGGACCCTGCCGGAGAATCTGCCCGTTCAGACCATGAATGCCGGAAACTTCCGTCAGATGGATTTTCCTGCCCCGGCAGAGCCTGATCCGGCCGTCCTGAAAAGGATCGGAAAACTCAGTGATCATCAGATCGCTCTCCTCGTGACAGGAAATCACGCACGCCTTCAGCCCGTCTCGGATCTGATCGGAAATCAGTCCCGTCTGGTGCCCGGGGCTGCCGGCGAGACGACAGGCAGCATTCCCGGTATACCGAGACTCATCATGGCCGACGGTCCCGCCGGTCTCCGGCTTGCCCGCGACTATATCATCGACGATGCCGGTCATCCGAGAGCGGTCAGTGAAGGACCGTCCCCCGTCACGGAATACCTGCCGGATGCCATCCGGCCTGCGGCAGAACGTGCGGCCGCGGATATCAGCGGGAGACTTCGCGCCGGACGTACCTTTCACCAGTACACCACGGCGCTCCCCGTCGAAACCGCTCTGGCGCAGAGCTGGAATCCGGAGATCTGGGAAGCCTGCGGCGACCTGATCGGAGAAGAAATGGACCGTTTCCACATCGACCTGTGGCTCGCTCCTGCCGTCAATCTGCACCGGAACCCGCTCTGCGGGCGGAACTTCGAATACTGCTCCGAAGATCCGCTTCTTTCGGGCCTGTTTGCCGCCGCCGTCACAGAAGGCGTGCAGAAGCACCCGGGAAAAGGCGTCGTCATCAAGCATTTTGCCGCAAACAATCAGGAAACGAACCGGTACAACAGCAACAGCGTCATCAGTGAGCGGGCACTCCGCGACCTCTTCATGAAGCCGTTTGAGATCTGCATCAGACAGGCCGGTCCTGCCGGTGTCATGACCTCGTATAACCTGATCAACGGGGTTCATGCCTGTGAACGCGCCGACCTTCTGAAAAATGTGATCCGCGGCGAGTGGGGCTATCACGGGCTGATCATGTCCGACTGGGTCGTTCCCTTTCTCCGCCTGACCGCACGTGAAGGTATCTACGATCCGCCGTCGGCCGGCAGCGCCGCTGCCGCCGGCAACAATCTGTTCATGCCGGGCTCCCTCATGGATGAGCTCGACGTGGAAAAATCCTTAAGAAAAAAAGACGGAGCGGACGCCGGAAGACGCCGTTCCATCCTGACCTCCGCAGCCTGGGTGCTGCAGACCATAAAAAAGCTGAAGGGGATCTGATCATCCTCTTCAGCTTCTTTTTGTCTTCTACTGCAGTATCATCCGCCCCGCTTCCTCCGCGGTCTCCGCGATCATCCGCGCGCCGTGCGCCTCCAGGAAACGGCGTCCCCGGAATCCCCAGGTGACACCGATCACCTGCATGCCGCCGTTTTCCGCCGTCTTCAGGTCAATCTCCGTGTCCCCGATGTATACGGCATCTTCCCGGCGGACGCCGAGAACCTCCAGACACCTGTCCGTCATATCCGGCTCCGGTTTTCTCCTTATGCCCGGCTGTTCCCCGAGCACAAAGTCAAACTGATCCGGAAATTTATCGGCCGACAGCGTCCGGACCGCCTCATCCGGTTTATTCGAGACAACCGCTGTTTTCACGCCGCTTCTGCGCAGGCGGGTCAGGAGCGCCCCGATGCCGTCATAGGGCTTTGTATGGATGTCACAGTTCTTCTCGTAATACGGCCGGTAAACCGTCGAGATCCGCTCCACTTCCTCCTTCGGAATGCCGTAGTCCTCCGGTCCCGTCGTGAATCCGACCTCGAGCATCCTGTCCAGCACGCCGTCATCTTCCGCACTCACGCCGAGCTTCTCCGCGATCAGTGCGCGGCTGAGCGCCACATACACGCCGCTGCCGAAAAGCATCTTCGTATCATCATCGGTAAAATCATGGCGGTGTCCGGTCTCCTTCATCGCGTAGTTCACCGCGTCCCTGAGATCCCGGATCGTATCCAGAACCGTCCCGTCCATGTCAAAAATCGCCGCCTGAAATTTCATCTCTGTCACATCTCCCATCACCGGCCGTATATGTCCGCCCGGATTTAAGCTTTTTTCTCCGTCCGCCTTCTCATTCGTCCGGCGTTTCCCTCTGCACCATCTCGAGGAGTGCCGCCCTGTCGGTAACCTTCAGGACACCGCGTCTCACACGGGTGATCAGCTTCTTTCTCTGCAGCTTCATCATGTTCCGGCTGACCGTCTCCGGACGGATGCCGATGCTTGCCGCAATGTCCTCCAGACTCATGTGGATCTCGCGCCCCGCATTCCGGCTGTCCTGTTCCAGCATAAAGCCGGCGAGCCGGATCTCCGGATCGCGGATGGACAGCAGCACAGCCTTTTCCTTCGCCGCCGTCAGCTCCGTATTCAGCATCGCGATCAGCGACAGCGCCGCATCCTTTTCCGTCTCGAGGATGTGCATGTACCGGTCCCTGCTGAACAGGCAGACCTCCGTCTCTTCCAGACAGATACCGGCATAGTGGTACAGGTGATCCTTCAGGAAAATATCATGCCATATGGCCTGACCCTCATGCAGGATATCGAGCACAAATTCATCTCCGGAGGGCTCCAGATGACAGAGTTTCACCTTTCCCTTCCGGATCACGATAATAGCGTCGATCGATGAGCCTTCCTCGAACAGTATCTCATCCCTGCCGCAGGTTCTGACCGAGGCCGCTGCTCTCAGCTCATGCTGTGATTTGTCCGGCAGGGCGCGGAACATGCGGATTTCCGCTGTACAGGCTGTCCCGGCATTCAGGAAAGGACAGTGCCCTGTTCCCGCCGGACAGCATGCGCTTTTATTTTCAGTTGTCCTCATCTTCCTCCGTCGCCGTGCTGTCGATCACGTTATCGTCATCCCCGGATGCCGTACCGTCGACCACGTCATCCTCTTCCTCAGATGCTGTGCTGTCAAACATATCGCCGTTGACCTCATCGACAAAATCGCCGATGACATCTCCCACGTCTTTTGCCTTTTTCGAGATATCTGACGTAACAATCAGTTTCGTGATACCGAAATAGAGACAGGAAATTCCCGCGACGATGCCGACCGTTGCAAAAGGATGCAGCATCACAAGCAGGCCGAGCAGCAGAGAAATGATGCCTGAAAGAAGGCTGATCTGCCACCGGTCAAAGCCCGCGTCCTTCAGATCCATGGCTCTGACAATCTGCTGAACCGCGGAAATAAAGAGAAAAATCGCGATCAGCACCATAATGACGGCCAGGATGCCCTGCGGATCAATCATCATGATCAGACCGAAGAGAATCATGAGACCGCCGACCGCATCACACAGATAGCGGTCCGAGGGAATCACAGAGCGCACGCCGGTAACAACCGAGCCGATACCTGCCAGCATGAGAAAAATGCCGATGATACGGCCGATAACCGTTTCCATATGCCCGGGCATCACCAGAAAAAGAATGCCCGCAATAATGGCAATCACCGCCCAGGCCGTCTCCTGTGCCCTGTTGCGGATAATAAACTTCTTCCACCGTTCTCTGAATGAATCATTTCCCTGGCTCATACTGCCACACTCCTCTCAGCGTTCCGTCTCACTCCGTTTTTTCTGCATCCTGCACCGCTGCCGCGGTTTCTTTCGTTTTTTTCTCCGTCATCTGATCCTGTGCAGTTACTGCTGCCTTATCCTGCACCGCTGCCGCGGTTTCTTCCGTTTTTTCCTCCGTCATCTGATCCTGTGCAGTTACTGCTGCCCTGTCCTTCGTCGCTTCCGCGGTTTCTTCCGGCTTCTCTTCTGCCGGCTGATCCTGCGCCCTGTTCATATCCTCCGCGCCGCATCCGGCATGTTCCTCGATGAACGAAAGAAAATCCCGGTCAACCTTATCATGATCCGTCTCATTCAGAATCTCATGGCGGTCGCCCGGATACAGCACACACGTCACGTGTCTGATGCCGGCGCTGCGGTAGATTCCGGCCACCTTCTGCGGCCCTTTGCCCATATTGCCGACGGGGTCGCTTCCGCCGGACGCGATCAGAATCGGAAGGTCCTTCGGGATTTTTTCAATCTCCTTCGGGTCCTCGGCCCAGCGCAGTCCCCTGAACAGATTGTAATACCCGTTCAGCGTAAACATGAAATTGTTCCATGGATTCTGATTATACGCATCAACGATGGCTTCATCCTTCGTCAGCCAGTCATTCTTCGTTCTCGCCGGCTCAAAAGCCTTGTTATAGGAGCCGAGCGCCAGCTTATCAATGCTGACACTCCGATGATCCCAGCCCTGAAAAGCCGCTTTGGTCCTGCACACGCCCATCATGAACGTCAGCAGTCCCGGTTCCTGATAGCCTGTTCCCGAGATAATCACGCCGGCCAGCCCGTCACCGTACATGGTGATGTACTGACGGAGCAGAAACGATCCCATGCTGTGGCCGAGCATAAAATACGGCACATCCGGATATTTTTTCTCCGTGCGCACCCTGAGGCTCTGAATGTCCTTGATGACGCAGAGATTTCCGTTTTCCTTTGCGAAATATCCGTGACTGTCATCGCTGATCACCGAAGCGCCGTGTCCCAGATGATCATTGCCTGTCACATAAATTCCATGCTCATTAAGAAAACGGGCGAAGCGGTCATACCGGTCAACAAATTCCACCATGCCGTGCAGGATCTGCACCACGCCTTTTACCTCGCCGTCCGGCACCCATTCAATCGCATGAATCGGCGTCATGCCGTCGGCTGACAGATAGCTGAAATCATATTTTTCTGTACTCATGTCATTTACCCTCCTGTTTCTGCATCCCTCAGTATCTGTACACCCCGGCTCAGCGCCGGGACTTTCCCCTTCAGAGCTGAATCTTACGGTCTGCGTGCCGAAGCACCTTCACAGACTTTATCGCATATCCGATGCCGCTCTTCCAACGGCCTCGAAGACATCCTGCAGCGGCACGCCATACTTTTCCGCGGCCTTCCTCGCGCTCTCATATTCCGGCGCACAGCACGGCTGCCCGTTCTTCATGGTGATTTTGACTTCGACCGGACCGTATGCGGTATCGACCTGCTCCTTTCTCCTCGGCAGACAGGTCCTGTCCATCAGAACATATCTCACCCCGATCGTCGTTGTCTCCGAAAAAATCAGCGCCGCCATCTTCTCCCGGTCTTCCGGCGCGCAGAGCACCGAAATCTGCCATGCCGGCCGGTTCTTTTTCATATAGACCGGCGTGTAATAAACATCCCTGGCACCCGCCAGAAGCAGCCGTTTCATCAGGAAGCCCAGCATCTCTCCCGTGCAGTCATCGACATTCGTCTCAATCTTCAGCACCCTGTCGCTGTACGCTGCCGGAGCGCCTGCCGTATCCGTCTGTCCGGAGGTTTCCTCCGTATCCGCTTCAATGAGCATGAGTCTCAGGAATCCCGGCAGCGCCTGCTGCCTTTTCCCCGCGCCGTAACCGGTCCTGAGAATCCGGAAATGCGCCGGCAGTCTGTCCCGCGTCCTCACGGCGGCGGCAATGGCAGCACCTGTCGGCGTCACATACTCGCCCGGCACCTGTTCGATATGAATCTCCAGTCCGGCATCTGCCGCAATCTGCGTCACCGCCGGCACAGGTACCGGCAGCATGCCGTGCTGTGTTCTGACGCGTCCGGTTCCCTCTGTCAGAGGAGAAACCACCGTCTCCGTCACGCCCAGGTTGTCCAGACACACCGCAGCCGCCACGATATCTGCAATCGAATCGATGGCACCCACCTCATGGAAATGAACTTCATCCGGCGGCACCGCGTGAACCTTCGACTCCGCTTCCGCAAGCACCGCAAAAATCCTGTCGGCCGTCTGCCTTGCCCCGGGCGTCATGTCAAGTCCGTCCAGAATCTCCCGGATCTCACCCATCGTGCGGTGCACATGATGTCCTCCGTGAACATGAGGATCGTCATGGTGATGATTTTCTCCATGATTTTCTCCATGATTTTCTCCATGATCTTCGTACGCATAAGGATTCTCTGTGCCGTACAGGTATGCCATGTCATGGTCATGATTGTCGTATGCCCCGTCCATGACCACATCAAAATCAAAGCAGTCCACTGCTGATTTTTGCATCCGCCCGTACCGCACAGTAAAATGCTCCTGGTCCGGAAGTCCCTGCAGGACCCTGCTCACGACCGACCGGTCAGCGCCCAGATCCAGCATGGCACCCACAAACATGTCGCCGCTGATGCCGGATGAGCCGTCTATGTAAAGCATTTTCTTTTTCATTTTCATCCTGCTTTCTGCCAGATCACTGCGCTGCTTTTTCATCCGGTGCGCTTCCCCTGACAGCGAGCCGGTTGATCTGCGTCGCGAGATAACCCGCGCCGTACCCGTTGTCAATGTTCACCACAGCGATGCCGTTCGCACACGAATTGATCATCGTCAGGAGCGCGGACAGACCGCCGAAGCTTGCGCCGTACCCGACCGAAGTCGGCACCGCGATCACGGGATTCCTCACCAGGCCGCCGATCACACTGGCCAGTGCGCCCTCCATGCCGGCCACGGCAACCACACAGTTTGCCTCCTGAAGTTCGTCCATCTTTGAGAGCAGCCGATGGAGGCCGCTCACGCCCGCGTCATATATCCTTGTGACCTTTGCGCCGAAATACTCCGCCGTCTGTGCCGCCTCCTCTGCCACAGGCACATCCGCCGTTCCCGCCGTACAGACGGCGATATGGCCGGTCTGCTCCGTATGATTTATCCCTGCCGTCAGGATTCTGGAAACCGGGTCATAGACCGCATCTGGAACCGCTGCCTTCACTATCTCATACTGGTGCTCACTCGCCCGTGTCCCGAAAGCACTTCCGTTCTCCTGAACCATCTTACGGTAAATGGAAACGAGGAATTCATCCTTCTTCCCCTGGCAGAAGATCACCTCCGGAAACCCGGAACGGATCTCCCGCTGCGTATCCAGTCTGGCGTAACCCAGATCCTCATACGGTTTCCTGCTGAAAAAATCCTCCGCCTCCGCGACGCTGATCTCGCCGCTTCTTACTTTTTCCAGAACTTCTCGTGAATCCATCTCATTTCTCCCGGACATTCCCGCCGGACAGCGCCTCATTCATGCTGCCCGACCGGAATCCTTCCAGATCCAGCGTAATATAAATAAATCCGAGCTGCTTCAGATACGTCACCGTATCCCGCCTGAAATTCTCTTCCATCACCTTTGAAAAATCGCCGGTCGGCACTTCGATCCTTGCCGTATTCTCTCCCGTCATCCGCACGCGGAGCTGCCGGAGTCCCTTCTCTCTCAGCATCCTCTCCGCTGCCGCGACCATGGAAAGCTTCCGGTCCGTTATATACTCCCCGTAGGCAAAACGGGACGCAAGACAGGCCGAGGACGGCTTGTCCCAGACGGAAATTCCGAGCTCCCTGCTGATCTCGCGGATCTCCTTCTTGGTCAGCCCGGCTTCCTTCAGAGGACTCAGGATCCCCAGCTCACGCACGGCCTTCATGCCGGGACGGAAATCATCCGGATCATCTGCGTTCGTTCCCTCGGCCACACAGGCCATGCCGCTTTCCTCCGCAGCCTTCTTCACCAGTCCCATCACATCCCTCTTGCAGAAATAGCAGCGGTCCGGCGGATTCTTCCGGAATTCCTCCGAGTACGGTGCTTCAGGCTTCACCGTCACAAAACGCACCTGCATCTTCCGGCAGAAATCCTCCGCCAGGCGCTGTTCCTCCTCCGGCATAATCACAGATTCCGCAATCACGGCCATCGACAAATCGCCCAGCACATCGTGAGCTGTTCTCAGCAGCAGCGACGAATCCGTACCACCGGAAAAAGCCACCGCCATCGATCCCGATACCCTGATCCTGCTGCAGAGATGTTCATATTTTTCACGCAGTTTTCCGTCCATTCTGCTGCCTTCACTTCTTCATTGTAGTTGAAATCCCCATCGGCCGCAAGCCAAGCGCCGCTCTGCGGCTGCTGCATGGATTTTATTCTATCACATATCGCAGGACACTTTTCTGACAGATTTCATATTTCATGCTGCGGAAAAACAGCTCTTTCCGCATAAATCAGAAAAAGGCCGCCGCGCAATGCGCGGCAGCCTTTTATACTCTGTCATTCATGTAACCACAGGACCCGGCAGTTTCTCCCCTGTTACTGTGCGGAAGAAGAAGCCGTTGTATCTGCGGAAGCCGATGCTGCAGCAGTGCCAGCTGATGACGTTGCTGCTGATGACGTTGCTGCTGATGACGTTGCAGAAGTCGTTGCGGTATCACTCGGAAGGAAACGGCGGATCGTCTGAATGTTGTCATAATTGACATTCGTATATGCGATACCGGTCTGCTCGTTCACGGCATTGATCATCTGACCGTTGCCTACGTAAATACCTACATGACCATCATAAACGAACACATCTCCTGCCTGTGCGTCCTGATAGGAAACCTCAGTTCCCTCATTCGCGATCGCATAGGAAGAATGAGATACATTGATACCGAAATTCTTATAAACGGACTGAACAAAACCGGAGCAGTCAGCACCGTTCGTCAGGGAAGTGCCTCCCCATACATACGGATTGCCGAGGAACTGTTCCGCATAGGAAACAAGTGCGGCACCCGAAGCCGTTGATCCGTTGCCGATCGTTCCTGAAGAAGACGAAGAAGAAGCCTGGGCCTTGTAAGCCGCCGTTGCTGCTGCCTTCGCCTGTGACTCGGAAACACCGGTCCTGGCCACCAGCTGCTGAACTGCTGTGTTAATAGCCGTCTGGGCCTCGGACGTGGTCGTATCAACGACAGTAGCCTCTACGCTCTCGCTGATCGCATTATTATAATTGGCAATGATCTGCGTATACTCGTCAGCTTTCGCATAGGCATCGGCGATTTTTGCATCGTAATCCTCAGCGGAATACTTATCCTTTGCCTGATCAAGCAGGGACTGAAGCTGATTCTGGCTCTCGGTCAGCGCATTCTTCTTGTCATTCAGCTCCGATCTCTGCTGAAGCTGCTCTGACTTCAGCTCATTGACCTTGTCAACTGCTGCGGAATAATCTTCCAGCTGCTGACGGTCGTAATCATACATATCCTTTTCCATGTCGGCACTGAGCGCCGCCTGGATATCGCCGTCTTCCACGAGTGCGGCCGCCCATCCGGGTGTTCCGCCGTTCTCGTAATAGTACTGAATCCGCGCCTTCATGGCGTTCTTCTGTACTTCCGCATCCTTCTCTGCGGCTGACAGCTTTTCTTCTGTTTTGCTGAGCTTCGCGGAAACCTCGTCCAGCTGCTCATTGATATGCTTCACACTGGAGATCGTCGTCACCAGCTGCGCTTCCAGATCATCAATCTGATTCAGAAGATCATTCTTCTGCTGCTCATATTCTGCAATCGACGCGTTAACCGCATCCAGATTTGCCTGAGCATCGTCCGCATCATCAGCCATTACCGGCATACAGAATACAGAACCTGCCAGAAATACCGTAAGGCCAAGTGCGGCCAGTTTCATTTTCTTCATAATGGCAATCCACCTTCACCAGCCACCGCGGGTGATGCTTCGGAAAAAACTTCCGGTCATCTCACCTTCGGACAGTGCAGGATTTTTAAAAAAGATATGAAAAATCATGTCCTGTCCGGCCCGCAGTTATTAACAACCGCGTAATTTATTACTAATCTTTTACATACTACCATAAATTTTACACCTTCACAAGGGTAAATTTCCCGGCTGGTTCCAGGCGCTGCCGGAGCCACGGAGCGCGTCGCGTCGGATTCCCTCTGCGTGCAGCTGTGGCTGACAGTGTGTAAACAGTAACTTCGACAAATCACTGTGCGGATGCCAGTACGATAACCATTTCCGCAATTTCAACGATACCGGTTCCCGTATCCATGGCTCTCTTCTGCAGATAACGGTGTGCCTCCTGTTCGGTCATCCGGTTTCTCTCCATCAGAATCGCCTTGGCATCGCTGATTTTTTTCCTGTCCTCCTCTGATCTTCCCGGCGGCACGTGGATTTTGCGTCTCGGGCGGTAGATGCCGGTCATGGACTGAAGGGTCTGCATCAGATCCCCGACCTTCAGCGGCATGGGCAGATAAACGACATTATCCGGCATTGCCTGATCCCCCAGCTTATCCGGCGAACAGAGCAGGAGCATATGGAAAAATCCTGACAGATTTTCGGACAGGTCCAGGTAGTTCATGTCTCTCAGGCGAAAGGTGCTGATAACAACCCCCTCATCCATCGACACGATCATCGAAAGCACCTGAGCACCCGTTGTGGCGATACCCGCCACCTCGATGCCCCGCTTTGTCAGGATCGACCGTATCCGTCTGGCATCTTCTTCTTTATAACAGGCTACAATAATACTTTGCAAAGAACGGATGCTCCTATATCAGTAAATACCCAGGTACTTGTTAAGTTCCCAGTTCGTCACGACAGCGCGGAATTCCTTCCACTCCTTCATCTTCTCATTCAGGTAATGTTTATAGACCTCTTCTCCGAGCACCTCTCTGATCAGAGGATCCGACTGATAGTCATCAATGGCATCATTGATGGACTCCGGAAGAATGTCATACGGGTCTTTCCCGGTCAGGTCTGCCTTCGGCGGCGGTGTCATTTCATTCCGGATGCCATCCATACCCGCCTCAAGGATGGCGGCGAAAGCCAGATACGGGTTGCAGACACCGTCCGGGTTGCGGAGTTCGATCTCTGTGCTGTTGCCCCTGCGGAGCAGATGGATCACCGACTCCTTATCCGCGAGATTGTCCGACCATGAAATGTGTGTCGGAGCACCGAAACCGGGTGTCAGACGCTTGTAGGAATTCACGATGGGATTCGTCAGAAGCGTGATTCCTTTCAGATGTTTCAGTACGCCGGCAAGGAACTGACCGCCCATTTCCGACAGACCGTCAGGTCCGTCGCCCGCGAAGAGATTTTTCCCGAGGGCATCGGTGCATTCTATATGAAGAGATAAGGCAGAACCATTGACATTCTGGATCGGCTTGGGCAGGAAGGTCGCATAGAGCCCGTGCTTCTGGGAAATGGTCTTCACCACCATCCGGAAGGTCATGACTTCATCCGCAACACGGTCCGCGCGTCCTCCGGCAATATCGATCTCATGCTGAGCAGGGGATACCTCGTGATGCGACTTGACCACCTCAAGGTTCATCTCCTCCAGCGTCAGTATGATATCCCGGCGCACGTTCTCCGCAAGGTCCAGCGGAGATACATCGAAACATCCCGCGTACTCGTGCGTATGGGTGGTCGGTCTGCCCTCGTCGTCTGTGTGGAACAGGAAAAATTCCTGATCCGGCCGTATATCGAAGGACAGTCCCATCTCATCCGCCTTCTTCATCACGCGGCGGAGCACCAGACGCGGATCTCCCTCCCACGGATTGCCGTCGGCATCGTAAATATCGCAGTACATTCTTGCGACCTTGCCCGTCTGAGGTCTCCAGGGATAAGTCTGGAAGGTATCCAGGTCGGGATGCAGAACAGCAAGCCCTGTGCTTGTCTCAAAGCCCGCTGCCGGCGTCACATCAAAAATGCACTGATTATCCAGGATTTTATCAAGCTGGCTCACGGTAACGGCGATGTTCTTCGGTTTGCCGAGGATATCGCAGAACTGCATGCGGATAAATTCCACATCTTCCTCATCAACCAGTTTATAGATATCATTTTTTGTATATCTGCTCATATTTATCCTCCATGACGTGATCTGTCGTCATCGCGCATCAGGCGGCTGCCTGATACTCTAGTTATCTTAATTATTAAGAATAAAGTCTTGAATACCGAAAAACAAGTACAGGTAATAAATACTTGTCACGGCTGCTTCATTTGTGATAGTATGGATAAGCGCATGAAGAACACATGCCATGGAGGATTACCCAAGAGGTCTTAAGGGGGCGCACTCGAAATGCGCTAGGCCGCCATTCCGCGGCGCGAGGGTTCGAATCCCTTGTCCTCCGCTAAAGAAAATGAGAGGCATCCGAAGAGATACCTCTCATTCTATTTCCGGACCAGTTCTCTCCTGAGTTCTCTCCAAATCTTTTTTCTTTTCCTGATTTTCTTCATTATCGCTATCAAGACCAAGCTCTTTCGAGATTACTCTGGCGGTATCTTTTTTTGAATCATCCCCCAGATGCGTATACATGTTGGCCGTTGTTCCGTCAACTGTTCAATTCCTCCAGCGAACTGCGCGCATGCGCACTCTGCGGAAACTATTTCAGCACGCGCTATACCAGCAACCAACAGTACTGCACACGGCTTTATAAAGATACCGGCCTCACCTGCAGCCAGTACGCCAGCCGCAATAACTTCAAGATCAAGGCAAAAAAGAACGTGATGGCAGCAGAGTATACACGCGCCTACAACCAGCTCTATGCCCGGATACGCACCGGAAGGACGCCGTCGAAAACACCGTTTATGCAGGCGTTGAAGGATCTTCACAAGGAATATCAGAAAAAATATGATGCATGCACCGACGAGAGCGGAAAGCAGAAGATTTACGATGAATATGCTTCGCTGAATAAGAAGCTTCTCGACAGGGAAATGCTGGAGCGGGCAGAAGGCTGATTTTTGTAGTGCATGCTCTGTCGGCTATACTTGAGCAAAGTATACAAAAACAATGGGACCTTCTATTCAACCGGTATTTCACTCAGTTCATCCGGTATTTCCGTGACTGTTCCATAATAATAGCCATCCACGTACAGGGCGTAACCATCATCGACTTTTTTAAAGAAGGAATTATCTTCTGTAATAATAAAGGAGTCCTGCTGCTGCTCCGACTGCCTGGCCAGCTCGTTCCTGTAACTGCTGGATTCGGGTACAAGAAAAACGGCTGCCGCGGTAAGCAGTATCATACAGGTGTGGAGAAGAACTGTGAAAATCTTTTTACCTGTAGTTGCTGTCTGATCAACGGGCCCTGTCAGCAGATAATCGATGCGTACGGACATGACAGAGGATTTTTTCGTAACAAAGCAGAGGATTTTTTCATTCGGATCAGCCGGGCGGCGTTTTCCGTCGGTTCGCGCTATTTTCTTCGCGTACTGCACGATGGATTCTGCATACCGTAACCGGTCATTTTGTGCCTGATTCTCTACCGTATGTTCATCGGCTTCAAGTTCGATGAGACAGCGTAAATCTTTTTTCAGAAGATACATAAACGGATTCCACCACTGTGACACAGCAGCCAGAGAAAATAACAGATTCAACCACGTATGACGAAGTTGAAAATGGCTGATTTCATGATGCAGGATGAAGGCATCCTCCGAATCATCGCGGGGAATCAGATTGTCTGCAGCGGGGATGATCAGATGCATGCGAAACAGGCCTGTAACGGCCGGCGAAATATTGGCAGGAATAGCCGATACTGTAAATGGATGGCTGTACAGCGAACGAACTTTCCGGAAAACCGGTGAATAACAGGCATCATTTTCGGATACACGAAATCGGTCAAGAATATGCCTGAGTCTGACCAGGCTGACAATGAATTGTATCAGCAGACACAATGTTACTATTCCCCATACGGTGAAGATGATCTGATCAACCTGGACAGAAGTGCCGAATACATGGGCATACAGTGGTGCAGTAATGATCGGAAGGATAGTATAAGAATACAGTGCGATCGTGAATGGAAAATTGAACGGCAGAATCATTCGAACAGCTGTCACTGAAAGACAGACTGTCAGAATACCGGCCGTTCTGCTGGAATAGAACTTTTTCCGGATCATCAGATCCAGAAGGAAAACCAGCAGCAATGATGTCATGATACATGCAGCAAAAGCACCTACTGAAAATGTCATGATTTTTCCCTGTGACTGAGCTCATCCTTCTTTTTCTGAATGAGATCTTCCAACTGGCCGATCTCATTCAGATCATCGGTTTCATCTATAAACTGGGCAATTAGCTGCGTCGTATTTTTATCACCGGCGGATTGCCGATAACAGGAAGCCCAGTATTCATCCCGTTTCAAAACTGGAGTATAAGAACGGCAGAGAACTGTATTACTATAAACAATGTCTGCTACTTTGATTTTCTCTTTTTTCAGCAGTGTCCGTAGACATGCCTCAACAGTGTTGGGATTTACAGTGTGCTTTTCTTTTATGTCAGATGCCGTAAGCGGTTTGTCGTTATCCCACAGTATTTCCATTATCTCTAGCTCTTTCTTCGTCAAACTTTGTTTTGCGTTCATATTTTTAATCCTTCGAAATGTAATTTATTCTGCCAGAATCCAATCACCAATCCAAACATGAGCCGTAACATCATATTTTCGTTTCCATAATTTGCCATTTATTATTTTATATTTCCAAATAATATGATTTGCACGTAAGACGGATGATTCTTGATTATATGTAGATAGTATAATATTTTGTTTTAGACCCACTGCGGGAGTGACAGATACAGATGATAATAATACAATTCCAAATAAAACAGAAATAATAATTCGCTTCATAAAAAATCCTTACAATATTTATAATGATGTAATAAATTTAAACGATCAAAATATCAGCCTTATGCCATTTAGCACATTCATTCTGATTTTGCGAAACAATATCCCGGTCAATATTTTTTATATATCAATTATCGTAAGATGGCCGGTTCATGGAATTATTGATATCTGGTCGTTCTTCTGTTTGAGTTACTATCACAATTAATATCGTCGTGGAACCACATATAACTTAAGTTAGTGTCTGCTGAACAAACGTAAAAAGTTCAATTTTTCCAGTAAATATGCGGCTTTGCGGCACCTATAGGAGTATAATAACTGTAAGGATTTCAAATC
>ONOC01000129.1 GCA_900319355.1 uncultured Eubacteriales bacterium
ACAGGCCCTCGCGTCAGAAAGGTTTAAAATATCATGAGTAAGCTTTTAAAATATGAATTCAGGAAATCGAAAAATGTCACCCTGGCCATTCTTCTTATCACCGTCATCGGAGAAATATTATTCCTGGCCGGCAGTCTCGCGGGAACCGTGGCCCTGCTTACCTTCGGAGCGCTAGTACTTGTTCTCGCAGCCACCTTCGGCATATTCATTGTCGCACTGCTCAGCATCGACATCCTGCACCGGGAGCTCAATACCACCCAAAGCTACATGCTCTTTCTCACACCCAGAAATTCATATCAGATTCTGGGCAGCAAAATTTTGTCCGGCGCGATCTCTCTCTCCATTCTGACCGTTCTCTTCGCCGTTCTTGCTGCACTGGATTTGATTATAATCGGCGCCTATGAAGTAGGTTTCCCTGCACTTGCTGACGGTATAAAAAAGGCGCTTGGCGAGGCGTCTATGCCGGCTGACTTCGCTCAAAGCATCGCTGCTGCCGCTGCGATCGCGTATGGCTCCTGGCTGTTTCTCATCGTCACCGCCTATTTTGCGGTTATTCTTCAGGCAACCCTACTGCGCGGTAAAAGGGGTTCCGGATGGCTGAGCTTCTTTCTCTTCCTCGTCCTTGCCGGCGTCATCAGCTTCCTGCAGAACAAGCTCGTCCTCCTCGTGCCTGCTGCTTTCGAAGCAGCCGTCCGGTCCGGTATTTATGCAGTTTTCATTATCCTCCTCTTCTGCTTCGGCGGATGGATCATGGATCGAAAACTGAGTGTCTGACACGATGATGATTTTGATTTCTGGTGAGCCAGTGATCCTTGCGGATTCCCCCGTCCCTTATCCCTGTCCGGCATCTTCCAGACAGATTATCATTCGGCAGGCGTGCGTACCTCTCTTACAATTGCGGCTGCTTCACTCACCAGGCCCCGGACTTTATCCCACTCCCCTGCCTGCATAAGGTCTTTCTTTACCATCCAGGATCCACCGGCGCAGAAAACCTTATCACAGGAAAGATAATCTGTCACATTGGCTGCATTCACCCCACCGGTCGGCATGAATCTCATTTTCGTGAGTGCAGCGCCGATCGCTTTGATCATTTTCACGCCGCCGGAAAGTTCAGCCGGAAAGAATTTAACATGATCAAGCCCCATTTTCATAGCCGCAATCATTTCCGAAGGCGACTGAGTCCCCGGGCAGACCGGCACATCACGGTCAATACAGTACTGTACGATCTCCGCGTCAAAACCCGGAGAGACGATGAACTTCGCTCCGGCTCCGATCGCCCGGTCTGCCTGATCAATCGTCAAAACGGTTCCCGCGCCGACGAAGAGATCCGGATAATTCCTGCTGAGAATCCGGCCGAAACGTCACTTCCGCCGCCGGAAGTCCGCCTTGTAAGAGACATTCTCCAAGCGGCGCTGCTTCTTTTACATCACTGAAAACAACAACCGGAACGATCCCGACATTATAGAATTTTTCATATGCTTCCCGAAACGCCCTACTCTCAATCATAGCTGTGTTTAATCCTTCTCCTTTTTTCACTACCCCGGAGGATACATTCTCTTTAGGACTGCCACGGAAGTAATATCCTCTTTGAGACTGCCCGCTGCGGGCATGTTCTCTTTATACCTTACCCACAGCGGGCGATTGTGCTCTATAAACCCAATTCTCCAGGCCAATTGTTCACTGTGCAGGGTAAGCTGTCTTTTTAGCGCATTTTCCGTTCAGCGCTTTACTCTTGCACCCGCGCCGCCCATCAGCGCCTCGACTTCCTTTACGTCTGCCATAGAGGTGTCTCCCGGTGTCGTCATGGCAAGTGCGCCATGGGCCGCTCCATAGTCAACTGCCTTCTGCGGATCGCCCGTCGTCATGAGGCCGTAGATGAGGCCAGATGCAAACGAATCGCCGCCGCCGACGCGGTCGAATATCTCGAGGTTATTGTATTCCTTTGACTGATAAATCTGTCCGTCTGCCCAGCAGATTGCCTTCCAGTCATTGACCGTCGCCGTT
>ONOC01000027.1 GCA_900319355.1 uncultured Eubacteriales bacterium
CGCTACATCCTCATACCTGTTGCCTTCGAAATCGCATACAGTCTCTTACACACGCTTCGCGTGTGACGAGTCTGTCTGCGATTCGAAGAGCTTATACAGCAAATTTAATTTGCAATTTAATGAAAATCTTGCTATAATGGTCTGCGTTGTCGGGGTGTGGCTCAGCTTGGCTAGAGCGCGCGCTTAGGGAGTGCGAGGTCGCAAGTTCAAATCTTGTCACCCCGATATCATAAAAGACCCGCATAAAGATCGGAGTTCCGATGTTTTTGCGGGCCTTTTTGTGTCTGTTTCAACACTGTGTTGCGATAAAATTTCTGCTGTGATATGATTACTTCAATGCGCTGAAATACTCATAATAAAGTAAATGTCCGGAAGAAGAACGGACAGATGCAGTAAGGGGGAAGAGGAATGATATGACTGCAAATAATGTTTTTGTTCTGATCGTAATGATTGTTTATCTGCTGTTTATGCTGCTGATCGGTTTCGTGGTTTCCAAACGGAATCAGTCAGTCGGTGATTTTTATCTGGGCGGACGTAAGCTGGGACCGCTGGTCACCGCGATGAGTGCCGAAGCGTCCGACATGAGCTCATATCTGCTCATGGGTCTGCCGGGTCTGGCTTATCTGTCAGGACTGGCGGATGTCAGCTGGACCGTGATCGGTCTCTGCATTGGTACGTATCTGAACTGGCTGATTGTGGCGAAGAGGATCCGCCGCTATACAGCGAGAACCAATTCCATTACCATTCCGGATTTCTTTTCCGACCGCTACGGGGACAGCAGACGGATTCTGATGCTGATCGCCGCGCTTGAAATCATTATTTTCTTTATCCCTTATACCGGTTCAGGCTTTGCAGCCTGCGGCAAACTGTTCCAGAGTCTTTTTAATGCGGATTATCATGTGACCATGATTATCAGTGCTGTCGTGATTATCGCCTATACGATGACAGGCGGTTTTCTGGCCGCAAGTCTTACCGACTTTATTCAGAGTATTGTCATGACGGTTGCGCTGATCATTGTGCTTGTTTTCGGTATTCAGAGCGCCGGCGGCATGGATCAGGTTATCGCGAATGCTTCAAAGCTGCCCGGATACCTGAGCCTGACACAGACCTATGATGTGGCGACGGGGACGGCGAAGCCCTACCGTATCGTCACGATTCTGTCCACAACCGCCTGGGGCCTTGGTTACTTCGGTATGCCGCACATTCTGCTCCGTTTCATGGCCATTGAAGATGATAATAAGCTGAAGATTTCCAGAAGAGTGGCGACAGTCTGGGTTATTATCTCCATGGCCATTGCCGTGCTGATCGGTATCGTGGGCTACGGCATGAGCACCGCCGGCAGTATCCCGGTGCTTGAGGGCTCCGATTCAGAAAAGGTCATCGTACAGGTCGCCTCCCTGATGAGCAGAGAGGGATGGCTGTTCGCGATTTTTGCCGGCATCGTCCTTTCCGGTATTCTTGCCGCGACCATGTCGACTTCGGATTCTCAGCTTCTGGCGGCATCGTCTTCCGTATCTGAGAATATCATCCATCAGTTCTTCCATCTGGATCTGGATGAGAAGACACTGTTAAAAATCGCCCGCATAAGCCTTCTGATCATTGCCGTGATCGGTATCGGCATCGCCTGGAATCCGGACAGCTCCGTCTTCGGCATCGTGTCCTTTGCCTGGGCGGGATTCGGCGCGTGCTTCGGTCCGGTTGTTCTGCTGGCGCTGTTCTGGAGAAGGTCCAACCGCTACGGTGCGCTGGCCGGCATGCTTTCAGGCTGCATCATGGTATTTATCTGGAAGTATGCAGTCCGTCCGCTCGGGGGAGCCTGGAATATCTACGAGCTGCTGCCGGCATTCATCGTGGCCATCGTGATCAATGTCATTGTCAGCCTTGCGACGAAGGAACCTGAAAAAGAAATTACGGATATTTTTGATGAAGTAAATGCTTCGATGAAACAGAAATCATGAAAAAAGCCTTTACATGTGCATGATAAAACGTTCATGTGTGGTTGACATCACGCCAGAAAAATGGTAGCTTATTCCATATCAAATACGTTGACGGGGAGTAGTAGATCGGATCTCCTGATGACAGAGAGCTGGCGGATGGTGCGAGACAGCGGACGGAACCGGTTGAACTGGCCCCTGAGTGGCTGGCCGAAAGCCTTTGATGACAGGGCAAGTAAGTACAGACGCAATTCCCGGCGTTACGGGGAAAGGATATCATGTGTGTGCACATTGTATCCGGTGAGAGCACGGAGCGATCCGTGAATGAAGAGTGGTACCGCGCAGTGTATGCGTCTCTTCGGATTACCTGAATCCGGAGGGGCGCTTTTTTTACGCCGCATCCGATGGAAACAGGAAGTAAATCTTGTGCTCTGATAATCAGGAGGAAAAAATCATGATGAATTACAGGAAGTACGTAAAACAGTATTACATGCCGCCGGAACCCTGCTATGACTGGGTGAAGAAAGATGCTATTGATAAGGCGCCTGTATGGTGCAGCGTTGATCTGCGCGACGGAAACCAGGCGCTTGTCATTCCCATGGATCTGGATACGAAGATTGAGTTTTTCAAGATGCTCTGTGAAGTGGGATTCAAGGAAATTGAGGTCGGCTTCCCTGCAGCTTCCGAGACGGAGTTTGTTTTTCTCCGCAGACTGATCGAGGATCATCTGATCCCTTCGGATGTCACGGTTCAGGTTCTGACACAGGCGAGAGAACATATCATCAGAAGAACCTTTGAAGCGCTGGAAGGCTGCAGTAATGCCATTGTACATGTATACAATTCCACCTCTTTTGCACAGCGCCAGCAGGTATTCAGAAAGAGCAAAGATGAAATCCTTCAGATCGCTGTCGACGGTGCGAAGCTTCTTCAGAAGCTGACGGACGAGGCAGGAGAGAACTACCGCTTCGAGTACAGCCCTGAGAGCTTTACGGGTACAGAACCGGAATATGCCCTTGAGGTCTGCAACGCGGTTCTCGATGTGTGGAAGCCTGAGGCAGACCGGAAGGCCATCATCAACCTTCCGTCAACAGTCGAACTTTCCATGCCGCATGATTATGCGTGCCAGGTGGAATACATGTCGAAGCACCTGAATTACAGAGATCATGTGGTACTTTCTCTGCATCCGCATAATGACCGGGGCTGCGGCGTCAGTGATGCCGAGCTCGGCGTCCTGGCCGGAGCGGACCGTATCGAGGGTACGCTTTTCGGGAACGGCGAGCGGACCGGCAATGTGGATATTATCACGCTGGCGATGAACCTGTACATGCAGGGTGTGGACCCGAAGATGAAATTTGATCATATGCCGGAGATCTGCAGCAGATTCGAGGAGTTCACCGGCATGACCATCGATGAGCGGAAGCCTTACTGCGGCAAGCTTGTTTATGCGGCCTTTTCGGGATCTCATCAGGATGCGATCGCCAAGGGCATGCATTTCCGTCAGGAAAACGATCCGGATCACTGGACCGTACCGTATCTGCCGATCGATCCGGCCGATATCGGCAGAAGCTACGATGCCGATGTCATCAGAATCAACAGCCAGTCCGGCAAGGGCGGCGTAGGCTATGTGCTTGAGACGAATTATGACCTCATCCTTCCGAAGAAGATGCGTGAGGCCATGGGCTATGCGGCGAAGGATCTTTCAGATCATCTGCATAAGGAGCTGAAGCCGGATGAACTGCTGAGTCTGTTCAAGCAGAAATTCGAAAATATCACAAAGCCGCTGGAAGTGAACGGCGTTCATTTCAGGCAGCTTGACGGAGGCGGCATCGAAGCAACCGTCAATGCAAGATACGAAGACGGTAGCTGGAAGACCTGTGTTGCTGAAGGAAACGGACGTCTGGATGCGGTAAGCAACGCACTGAAGAGCGCCTTTCATCTTGAATATACGCTGACAACCTATCAGGAGCACGCACTGACAAAAACCTCCAGTTCCAACGCCATTGCCTATGTAGGCATTCAGATGGAAGACGGAAAGACAGCATGGGGTGCAGGCGAAGATCCGGATATCATCCGTGCCTCCATCGATGCACTGGTGACTTCAATCAATAACAGATAATCAGAATATGACGGCGGTCTCGAAAAAAACACGTAATTATGATATAGTGTTACTGGCCGCTGACAACGCGGATATTTCCGGGCAGGCCGAGTGCCTGCCCGGTTTCTCTTTATGTATAAAAGTATACTTTATACAAATAACATTCGGAGGATCAGTACATGCAGGTTTTATACAACAGCACCAGAGGCGGAGAAAAGGGACTTACTTCATCACAGGCTATTCTGAACGGACTGGCGGGAGATGGCGGATTGTATGTGCCTGACTCGTTCCCGACGCTTGAGGTTTCACTTGATGAACTGGCAGGCATGAGCTACCAGGAACTCGCGTGGGAGGTTATGAAGCTTTTCCTGACGGATTTTACCGAGGAGGAGCTCCGCAGCTGCATCAATCACGCCTATGACAGCAAATTTGATGTGCCTGAGATCGCACCGCTGGTGCATAAGGACGGCGCGTGGTTTCTGGAACTGTTTCACGGCAGAACCATCGCCTTCAAGGATATGGCACTCTCCATTCTTCCCTATCTGATGACGACAGCGGCAAGGAAGAATCACATCACGAATAAAATCTGCATCCTGACGGCAACCTCCGGTGATACGGGCAAGGCCGCCATGGCCGGATTCGCCGATGTGCCGGGAACGGAGATCATCGTATTTTTCCCGAAGGACGGCGTAAGCCCCGTACAGAAAAAGCAGATGGTGACGCAGAAGGGAAAGAACACCCATGTCGTTGCCATCACGGGCAACTTCGATGACGCACAGACCGGCGTGAAGAAGATGTTCGGTGACAGGAAACTGGCCGAGGATGCGGCAGCAAGAGAAATTCAGTTCAGTTCAGCGAATTCCATCAATATCGGACGGCTGGTTCCGCAGGCTGCCTATTATGTCTATGCATACGCTCAGCTGCTGAAGCAGGGTGTGATCAGGGCCGGAGATCCGATCAATATCACGGTGCCGACCGGAAATTTCGGCAACATTCTTGCCGCATATTATGCAAAACAGATCGGACTTCCGGTGAAGAAGCTGATCTGCGCATCCAACGAAAACAACGTGCTGACGGATTTCTTTACTACCGGTACCTATGATAAAAACCGTCCGTTTATTCTCACAACGTCTCCTTCGATGGATATTCTTGTTTCCAGTAATCTGGAGCGTCTGATTTACCTGATTTCAGGAGAGGATGCAGCAAAGACTTCTTCTCTGATGGCCTCTCTCCGTGAAGGCGGGAAATATGAGATTACCGACAGTATGAAAGAGGGACTCGCTGATTTTTATGCGGGATATGCAACGGAGAAAGAGGTCGCGGGTACCATCGGAAGAATCCACGCGGAATGCGGCTATGTCATCGATCCGCATACGGCAGTGGCGGCAACGGTTTATCATCGTTTCAGAGAGGAAACAGGGGATGATACGCCGGCAGTTATCGCTTCTACGGCCAGCCCGTATAAGTTCGCAAGAGCCGTTCTTCATTCCATTGATGCGGAAAAATATGATGCCATGACGGACATGGAGCAGTTTGATGCGCTTCATGAGGTTTCAGGCGTAAAAATCCCCGCCGCGATCGAAGAGATCAAAACAGCACCCGTTCGTCACAAAACGGTATCTTCCGTGGAAGACATGCAGAAAACCGTGCGGGATATGCTGGGCATCGACTGAGGAGACGCAGACGCTTACTGATTGGTTTATGGACAGAGATACGAAAATGACAGGTGAACTTCTGCAGGAAACGGTCCGGAGCATCCTTCCGCCGGATAAGGCGGCAGAAAAGGCGGCGGTAACTCACTGGGATTCGATCGCTCATCCGCTGCACAGTCTCGGCCGGCTGGAGGATGCCGTTGTCCAGATCGCCGGTATTCAGCGGACGCCGAAGGTGGATATCTCAGAAAAGGCACTGATCATCATGTGCGCGGACAACGGTGTCGTTGAAGAGGGTGTCACACAGACGGGTCAGGAGGTAACGGCTCAGGTCGCGGAGAATTTTCTGTCTGACCGGGCGACGGCAGCGATTCTGTGCCGGGAGACCGGTGCGGAGATCTGCCCTGTTGACATCGGCATGGCACGTGACACAAAGGTGAGGAACTGCAAGATCGCCCGTGGTACACGGAATATGACGAAGGGTCCGGCGATGACCCGCGAAGAAGCGGTGAGAGCGATCGAAACCGGCATCAGGATCGCACGGGAGAAGGTCTCTTCCGGCAGCCGCATACTGGCAACCGGCGAGATGGGCATCGGCAATACGACAACAAGCAGTGCCGTCGTCTCGGTCCTTCTGGAGAGAGACCCTGCAGAGGTGACAGGCCGCGGCGCCGGCCTGTCTTCAGAGGGACTGGAGCGAAAAATCAGCGCGATACGCAGAGCACTGGCGCTTAACCGTCCGGATGCTTCTGATGCCATTGATGTGCTGTCAAAGGTCGGGGGATTTGATCTGGCCGGGCTCGCCGGCGTGTTTATCGGCGGTGCCGGCGCCGGTGTTCCGGTAGTCATCGACGGTTTTATTTCCGCAGCTGCGGCACTTGCGGCGGTCAGGATCTGTCCCGGATGTCTTCCTTATATGATGGCTTCCCATGTATCGGGAGAACCGGCGGCATCCATGGTCCTTGCGGCACTGGATAAGAAGCCGCTTCTTACCTGTGAGATGTGTCTCGGCGAAGGAAGCGGCGCGGTGATGATTTTTCCACTGCTGGATATGGCACTGAAGGTGTACAACAGCATGACGACATTTGAAGAAGATCATATCGAAGCCTATCAGCATCTGAATTGAGATACGGAGGATGTGCACGGAACATGGTTCATCTGATCACCGGCGGTGCCGGCTGCGGCAAATCCGAATATGCAGAACAGCAGATCCTCTCCCTCGGAGAGGACAGGAACAGAATCTATATAGCAACGATGATACCGGGCGGGGATCCGGAAAATCTGGAGAGAATCCGCCGTCACAGAGAACGGCGCAGCAGCATGGGCTTTCAGACCATTGAATGCCCGAAGGATCTGGGACAGGTTGAACTGCCGGAGAACAGCGCAGTTCTGCTCGAAGATATTCCGAACCTTCTTGCAAACGCGCTTTTTATGCCGAACGGATCCGGCATTCATGCGGGCAGCATGATTCTGAGCGGTTTCCGGAGACTTGTATCCGAGGCCAGGGATGTCATCGCGGTGACGGACGATGTCTTCTGCGACGGCTGTGAATATCAGGACAGCACGAAGCTTTACATGCAGCTGCTGGGGCTGATCTCGCAGGATATCGTCTGTGAGGCTGATCACGTGACGGAAGTTGTTTATGGGATTCCCGTCGTACTGAAGTAAGGAGAGCGGCACAGACATTGAAAAAACTGCTGGAAAGTTTTGTGGCCGCCTTTTCCATGTATTCCAGGATTCCGATGCCGCATATCCTCTGGTCTGAGGACAGCATGAAGTATGCCATGTGCTTCTTTCCTCTGGTCGGCGCCGTCATCGGTGCGCTGGAATATCTGTGGTTTATGCCTTACCGGTACGGTCATATCGGCGTGATCCTGTATGCGGCTGTCGCGGTTGTGATTCCGGTGCTGATTTCAGGCGGCATTCATCTGGACGGATTTCTTGACACGGCTGATGCACTTTCTTCCTGGAGAGAAAAAGAAGAAAGACTGCGCATTTTAAAAGATTCACATGTCGGGGCGTACGCTGTGATCTGGGCGTGTGTGCTTTTTATCCTTGCCTTCGGGGCTGCTTCGGAGATCCGGGCGGAAAACATCATGCCGCTCTGTCTGATTTTCATGCTTTCCCGCACATTTTCCGCCTTTGCGGTCGTATCGGGGCTGTTTCCTAAGGCCAACCCGGACGGGACACTGGCCGTTTTTTCAGATAATGCGGCGAAAAAAACTGTACGCATCGTCTGCGTGATTTACCTGATCGTCATTTCCCTTCTGCTGTGGTTTTCGGGAAGACTGACAGGCATGGCGGTTCTGGCGGCCGGCATGCTGGCTTTTCTTCTGTACAGGCATGTCAGCCTGAAATATTTCGGCGGAACAACGGGAGATCTGGCAGGCTTTTTTGTTACTTACAGTGAGCTGCTCATGCTGGCAGCAGGCGTTCTGATCACTTTGTGAGGTTCGTTTTTATGAAAATGGTTACAGGCGGAGCATTTGAGGGAAAGACCTCTTATGCGATGAGGGTTTTCGGACTCAGAGACGCGGATATTGTAGACGGATCTTCGTGTTCCAGGTATGATCTTTTTCACACAAAGGCGGTGAAGCATGCGGAACAGCTGGTGAAACGCTGTCTGCGGGAAGGCGATGACGTGCTGGAACTGGCGGATCAGCTGATCCGACTGAATCCCGGTATTATCGTGATCGTCAATGAGATCGGCTGCGGGGTGATCCCCGTGGATCCGGCAGACAGAAATTACCGTGAGCTGACAGGGCGTTTCTGTACGAAACTGGCATCGTATGCTGATGAGGTTCACCGTGTGACGTACGGGCAGGGAATCGTCATCAAAAAAGCAGAAGGCGAGTGATGGCCGTCATCAGACTGCTGATGCTGCGCCACGGCGCGACACGCGGAAATACAGAAAAGAGATATATCGGCACAACGGATGAATCGATTCTTCCTTCTGAGAGGATGAAACTGTCGCACGGCATTTTCGGAAAAGGCGCGGAAAACCGGGTGCCGGGATTCGAACCGGAACCGGTGATTTTCGTCAGCCCGCTGAAAAGAACATCGGAAACGGCGACGGCGATTTTTCCCGGAGGGAGACAGATGGTGATTCCGGAGTTCCGCGAATGTGATTTCGGCGCATTCGAAAACAGGAATTACATGGAACTTTCCGGCAGAAGCGACTATCAGGCATGGATCGACAGCGGAGGCACCCTGCCTTTTCCGGGTGGAGAGTCGATGGAAACTTTCAGGAAAAGGACACTTTCGGGTTTTGACCGTGTCATGGCCTTCTGCCGAGATGCATCGCTGCCGTCTGCCGTCCTCGTGGTACACGGCGGAACAATCATGAGCATCCTGTCTGCCTACGCGAAGCCGAAGGGGGACTACTATGATTTTCAGGTCAGACCGGGTTCAGGGTACCTCGTGGAGGCTGATTCCGGGCGTTACCGGATGAGCGGCCTTCGGGTTCTGGAAGCGGTGGATGCGGAGCAGCCGTGCGGAAGCGCTGTGTCATCTGCGGCTGAGAATGCGGAAGCACAGAGATCAGAAGAGCAGAAATCAGAAGAGAAGGGACCGGAGACACAGTGATTGGAAAGCACAGTGGTCCCGGATATGAACAGCGATAATTCAGCAGAGGCGGAATGATGAAGGACAGCAGCAGAAAGCTCAGAAACGGATTTACGACGGGAACCTGTGCGGCAGCTGCAGCCGAAGCGGCGGCGTACCGGCTTCTTACCGGTACAGGTATGACTGAAGTGCCGATCGAGACGCCGGACGGCACGCATCTGAAGCTTGGGACAGAAGATCTCTGGTGTCATGACGGACGGGCCGGCTGCGGTGTGCGGAAGGACGCCGGCGATGACATAGACGCGACGGACGGCCTTCTGATCTGTGCGGAAGTAGAGAGAAGCAGCCGTCCGGGTATTCATATCGACGGGGGAAGCGGTGTCGGAAGGGTCACAAAGAAGGGGCTGGACCAGCCGGTCGGGAATGCGGCCATCAATTCTGTTCCGAGACGGATGATCACCGAAGCCGTCCGTCATGCCGCAGAAGATGCCGGCTTTGACGGCGGACTGAACGTGCTGATTACGGTTCCCGGAGGGGAAGAAGTCGCGCTGAAAACCTTCAACGGAAGACTGGGCATTGAGGGCGGAATCTCCATTCTGGGGACAAGCGGCATTGTGCATCCGATGAGCCGCAGGGCACTTCTGGAGTCGATGTACGCGGAGATGCGGATGCACCGGGCAAGCAGCGGTCCCTGGCTGTGCCTTTCTCCCGGCAATTACGGCGAACGGTTTGCGTTTGATGAACTTGGGGTGGATCCCGAAAAGGAGATGCTCTGCAGCAATTTTATCGGCGAGACTGTCGACAAAGCCGTGGATCTGGGATTCTGCGGCATCCTTTTTTCTGCTCATATCGGTAAATTCATCAAAGTTTCCGGCGGCATCATGAACACTCATTCAAAAGAGGCGGACTGCCGGATGGAGCTGATGGCGGCGGCAGCACTGAAAGCCGGCTGTGATGCGGATACGGCGAGAAAGATTCTTTCCTGCAACACGACCGATGACGCCATAGATCTGCTGCGCTCCGGGCCTGCACCGGAAGGACTGTTTCAGAAGACCATGGATGCCGTCATTTCCGGCATCGCTCATTATCTTGCGCTGCGGTGCGGCGGAAAACTGGAGACCGGCGCCGTGATTTTTTCTGACCGGTACGGAAAGCTGGCCGAAACGGATAATGCCGGAGCGCTGCTCGCCCATCTGCGGCGGAGCAGATGACTCGTCATGCCGGCAGAACAGCCTGACAGATGACGGCTGTTCTGCCGGATTATGACAGCGGAATACAGAGGAAAGAGGGAGCTGAATGGTACATTTTGTCGGTGCCGGATGCGGTGCGCCGGATCTCATCACCATCAGAGGAAAAAAATATGTGGACAGCGCTGACTGCGTGATTTATGCGGGATCCCTTGTAAATCCGGAACTGCTTTCTGATGTGAAGCCCGGATGTCTCATCAGGAATTCCGCCGAAATGACGCTGGAAGAAGTGATGGATGTCATCCGAAGCTGCGAGAAAAAAGGACTGACAACAGTGCGTCTGCACACCGGTGATCCGTGTCTTTACGGCGCGGTGAGGGAGCAGATGGATATCCTGGATTCACTCGGTATCAGCTATGACTGGACACCCGGCGTCAGCTCCTTCTGCGGAGCGGCGGCGGCCCTTCACATGGAATACACGCTGCCCGGGATCTCCCAGAGCGTGATCATCACAAGAATGGCCGGAAGAACACCGGTGCCGGAAAGAGAAAGCATCCGGTCACTTGCAGCGCATCATGCGACCATGGTGATTTTTCTCAGCGCGGGACTGGTCAGATCGCTGACGGAGGAGCTCCGGCAGGGAGGACTTTCCGATGATACGCCGGCGGCCATCGCCTGTCGGGTAAGCTGGCCGGATGAAAGGCTTTTTCACTGTACGGTGGGCACACTGGCAGAGACAGCGGAAGCGAACGGCATTAAGAAAACAGCACTGATTATTGTGGGGGATGCGGCTGCACAGACGGATTACAGCCGCTCGAAGCTTTACGATCCGTCATTTGCCACCGGATACCGTGCGTCTTCTGTTTCGGACGGAAAAGACTGAAGGAACATTCCGGCGCGTGGACTTATACAGTATGTGGCACTACTTGCAGTATGGGATTTACATAATAAGGAGAAGACGGGGAATATCAGACATGAAAGCTGCAGTGATCTGTTTTACAAAGGACGGGTATGAACTTGCAGGGAGAATCAGGAAGGCGCTGACGAATCTGCCGTCCCGGTTCGAGCCTGTGGAGACACAGTGGTACGGAAAGGGCAAATATGTTCTTGACCTCTGCAAAATGGACGATTCCTTTGTGACCTATGTGGAGAAGCCGGTGCAGGACTGGGCCGGCGGGTGCTTTGAAACATGTGATCTCATGATTTTTATCGGTGCCGCGGGCATTGCGGTCCGTGCGATCGCTCCGTTCGTACGCGACAAAAGAACAGACCCCGCGGTCATTGTCATGGATGAAAAGGGAAAGTTCTGTATCTCTCTTCTTTCCGGACATATCGGCGGCGCAAACCGCTTTGTACAGCTGCTGTCGTCAAGGCTCGGCAGTGTTCCTGTCATCACGACGGCGACGGACGTCAGCGATCGTTTTGCCGTTGATGTCTATGCGTCTGAAAATGATATGCAGATATCCAACATGACCTATGCCAGAGAGGTTTCCGCCGCACTGCTGGCAGGGGAACCTGTCGGGTTCTACACCAATTTTGAAGTGGAAGGCAGTCTGCCGGAAGGCATCTTCTGGTCGGACAAACTGGAACAGGCAAGAGGCGATAAGGCGGAGGATCCGAACGGAACCTCGCTCGGCATCTACATCAGCCCCTCTTACAACAGAGCTTATTTTGACCACACGCTCTGGCTGATTCCGAAGTGCCTGACGCTGGGTATCGGCTGTAAGAAGAATACGCCTTTTTCAAAAATCGAGAAGCTGGTTGATGATACGCTCCGTGATTACAGTCTGTACCCGGAGGCGATCGAGTCCGTGGCTTCAGTCGACGTCAAGAAAAATGAGCCCGGGCTGCTTCATTTCTGCCAGGTACATAATGTGCCCTTTCACACCTACAGCGCTGATCAGCTGAACCGTCTGAAGGGCAGTTTCACCGGTTCGGAGTTCGTGAAGGATACCGTCGGTGTGGATAACGTCTGCGAGCGGAGTGCTGTGATCGACGGGCACGGCGACCTCATCATCCGGAAAAAATCGGCGGACGGCGTGACGCTTGCGGTCGCACTGAACAGACGGGTTATCCGTTTTGACAGAGCATCAGATGGAAAGAGACATGAAGATGAATGAGATGAATGAAAAATCCCCGAAGATCATCAGCGTGATCGGCATCGGTCCCGGCGGCATGCGCGGCATGACGCTCGAGGCGGCGGATGCGCTGGAAGATTCGGATACGATCGTGGGCTATACGGCGTATACAGACCTGGTCCGGCCGATGTTTCCGGGCAAGCATTATCTCTCGACGCCGATGACCAAAGAGGCGGACCGGTGCCGGGCGGCCTTTGAGGAGACAGAGAAAGGGCATAAAACCGCCGTGATCTGCAGCGGAGATGCCGGTGTCTACGGCATGGCATCGCTGATGATTATGATCGGACGGGATTATCCGGACACGGAAATCAGGATCATACCGGGCGTGACCGCGGCACTTTCCGGTGCTGCCCTGCTGGGTGCCCCGCTGACGGGTGACTTCTGCCTCATTTCTCTTTCGGCTTACCTGACGCCGGAAGAGGTGATTGAAAAGAGACTGAAAGCTGCGGCAGACGGTGATCTCGTTATTGTGCTGTACAACCCGATGAGCAGGAAGAGACCGGACAGCCTGAAGAAGGCATGTGATATTCTCCTTCAGTACAGGAGTGCCGATACCGTCTGCGGCATGACAGAAAGAATCGGGCGGGACGGGCAGTCCTCAGAGATCCTGAACCTCGGAGAACTGAGAAACAGAGACGTTGATATGTTCACTACTGTCTTCATCGGAAATTCAGCCACTGTCCTGGAACGGGGACTCATGGTGACGAAGCGGGGCTACCGGCTATGAGAAAGATTTTTCTGTTTGCCGGAACAACAGAGGGAAGAGAAATTGCTTCGGCTCTTGCGGAGCATGAAGCGGAAATTTCAGAAAGAGGCGGAGCACCGTCTGCGGAGATCATTGTTTTTTCGGCGACGGAATACGGCGGATCGCTCATTGAAGATTCGCCGTATCTGAGGAGAAGGACCGGAAGGCTGGATGAAGCGGCCATGCGCCGCCTTTTTGCGGAGGCGCCGGCTGACAGCCTTGTCATTGATGCCACCCATCCCTATGCGACTGAAGTGACGGAAAATCTGAAAAAAGCAGCGTCGTCGGCAGGCCTTGCCCTGATCCGTGTGGACAGAGCGGCCGGAGAGGAAAGCGTAAGGCTTCCTGAATCCGCCGTTCTCGTGAAGGATGCGGCCGGAGCGGCTGCCTGGCTCTCAGGCACAGAGGGCAGCATTCTTGTGACGACAGGCAGCAAGGAACTGAAGGAATTCACAGTCATTCCGGATTACAGGAACCGGGTATACGCGCGGGTCCTTCCGTTGCCGGAAGTGATCCGTTCCTGTATGAAACTCGGGTTTACCGGAAGGCATCTCGTGGGTATGCAGGGACCGGTTTCCGAGAGAATGAATCAGGCGATGATTCTTGATACAGGTGCAGCATACCTCGTCACGAAGGAAACAGGGAAGGCCGGCGGTTTTCCGGAAAAAGCAGCCGCTGCGGCAGAAACGGGCTGCCGGCTGATCGTGATCGGCCGGCCTGCGCCGGATGATCAGGCGATGAACGTGCGGCAGTGTCTGCATCATATTTTACCGTGACGGACACAGAGAACAGAAGCGACAGCTGACAGAGGACGCGTTACATGAGTGAAATTGCCGTGATCGGCTTCGGAACAGGAAAAAGAGAAGAACTGACGGTGGAAGCGCTGGATTTTATCATGGAGGCGGATATGCTGATCGGTGCACGCCGCATGGTTGAGGGCGCGATGAGAATCCGGGAAGACAGGCCGTGTCTGACCTGTGAGTCCTTCCGGACGGATGAGATGATACGTGCGGCAGAAGAGCATCCGGAGGCAGACCGCATTGCCGTTCTGTTCTCCGGTGATACAGGCTTTTTCAGCGGTGCCGGTGCGTTTCTGAAAGCTGCGGAAAGTCTGAAAGTCTCCGAAAGTCTGAAAGTCCCCGAAAGTCTGAAAGCCTCCGAAAGTCTGAAGACGGAGACCGGAATGAAAACCGAGTCCGGATCTGAAACAGCAGGCAGACGGGGAAATATCCGCGTCATGCCCGGCATTTCTTCTGTCGTGGCTTTCTGTGCGAAGCTGGGAAGAAGCTGGCAGGACCTGACATTTGTCAGTCTGCACGGAAAGAAGGCGCATATCGTCAGCGAGGTCATGCACGCGCCGCATGTGTTTGTTCTGCTTGGCTCTGAAGACGGCGCGGCAGAGGTGTGCAGAAAGCTCTGCGCCTGTGACTTAAAGGATGCGGAGGTCACGCTCGGAGAAAATCTGGGCTCTGAGAATGAAAGGATTCTGAAGGGACATCCCGAGGATTTTTCCTTCCGGACAGGCTGCGCTCTTTCTGTGATGCTGATAGACAATCCCCACGCGTGTGCCTCTCCCTGTGCCATACCGGATGATGCGTTCATCAGGGGAAAAGTGCCCATGACAAAGGAGGAAGTGCGCACCATTTCCGTGGCAAAACTCCGTCCCGGGATTTCCTCTGTGATTTATGACATCGGCGCGGGCACAGGTTCCGTGACGGTTGAACTTGCCGAGCGGGCTTACCGCGGTGAGGTGTATGCCATTGAAAAAAATCCCGAGGCCATCTCTCTTCTGAAGCAGAACACGGAAAAATTCCGCACGGACAATGTGCATATCGTTGAGGGCACGGCACCGGATGTGATCCGTGATCTGCCTGCGCCTGACCGTGTGTTTATCGGAGGAAGCGGCGGAAATCTCCGTGAAATTCTGTGCGCGGTCTGTGCGCTCAGTCCTTCCGTGCGCGTCGTCGTGAATGCGATCACGCCGGAGACGGTTGCCGCGGCCATTGAGGCTTTCCGGACACTGGATTTTTCCGAGCCGGAGATTCTTTCGGTTACGGTGGCGAAGGCCAGAAAGGCCGGCAATGTCCACCTGATGACGGGTCAGAATCCGGTGTATATTCTGACAGCGGAAAAGATAGCAGAAGCATCCGGACAGGACACCCGGGGAAGGAACAGGGCATGAAAATCAGACGGATCATGACGGCGTCGGTATCATCAGGATCAGGCAAGACGCTGATCACCTGCGGTCTGCTGAGGCTTCTTCAGAAGAAGGGGTACCGGGTGGCTTCCTTTAAATGCGGCCCGGATTTCATCGACCCCATGTTTCATGAGAAGGTTCTCGGTGAAAAAAGCCTGAATCTGGATCCGTATCTCGCCGGGCCCTCTGTCTGCCGCATGCTTCTGGCCGAACATGCGGAACACGCTGATCTGTCCGTCATGGAGGGCGTGATGGGCTTTTATGACGGAATTTCTCCTGCCTCATCAGAAGGAGGTGCTTCAGATCTCGCGGCTGTTACGGATACACCGGTGCTGCTGATCGTTCCGGCCCGGGGCATGAGCCGCTCGGCGCTTGCCTTGATCCGCGGATTTCTGGATTTCGGTGACCGATCCGTTTCGAAGCCGTTTGAACGTGTGACTTCCGGAAAAAGAATCAGGGGACTGATCCTGAACCGCGTGTCCCGTTCCTTTTATCCTGTGCTGAAGGATATGATTGAGAAAGAGACCGGGATCCCGGTGGTCGGATATGTGCCGGTGCTGGATGACAGCATGACGCTTGAGAGCCGCCATCTCGGACTTGTTCTTCCCGATGAAATCCGGGATTTTCAGCAGAAGCTGGATCGTCTTGCCGCTCTGATGGAGGAGACGGTCGATCTTTCAAAAATCCTTTCGCTGGCGGACGAAGCCTGTGACCTTCCGGACGAAGAAATCGCCGGTACAGAAGAACAGATGCTGAAAGCTGTGAGAGGAAACCTGCCCTGTACAGGAAACCGTGAGATGGATAAGCTCAGGATTGCAGTGGCAGAGGACGAGGCCTTCTGCTTTCTGTATGAGGACAACCTGGCACTGCTCCGTAAGGCCGGGGCAGAACCTGTTCCTTTTTCCCCGATGCATGATGCCCACCTGCCGGAGAAGACGGACGGCCTGATTCTTCCGGGAGGCTATCCTGAGCTTCATGCGGAGGAGCTCTCCCGTAATACGGGCATGAGAGAGGAAATCAGGAAAGCCGTTGTTTCCGGCCTTCCGACGCATGCGGAATGCGGCGGATTTCTCTATCTGCACCGCGTCCTTGTGGATCCGGACGGCAGAGCCTTTCCGATGGCCGGCGTATTTCCGGGCAGGGTCAGAAATACCGGACATCTCACGCGTTTCGGCTACGCCTCTCTTTCCGGTGCGCCCTTCTTCGGGATAAAGACAGGTCCGGTCAGGGTACATGAATTCCATTACTATGAGTCGGATGACCCGGGGACGGATTTTCTCGCGGAAAAGCCCTCGGGAAAAAGAGCGTATCGCTGCGGATTCAGCAGAACGACACTTTACGCGGGTTTTCCGCATATTTATTATCCGGCGGAGCCGCGCGTCGCGGGTGCCTTTCTTCGGCAGTGCGCGGCGTATCATGAACAGGAGGTCGGCAGCATTTGCAGAACCTGATACTGAGGGACCCGGTGATCTTTGCCGTGACGGCGGGATTTATTCTTGATCTGATTTTCGGAGACCCTCACAGCATGATTCATCCCGTTCAGATCATCGGCAGAATCATCTCCTTCTGTGAGAACCTGTACCGGAAGATTTTCGGGAAAAAGGAGAGAACGGCCGGCGTTTTCTGCGCCCTCACCGTGCTTTTCATCAGCACGGCCGTGCCCTGCCTTCTTCTGTGGCTGTGCGGCCGCATCAGCTTTTATCTGGAACTGGCGCTTCAGATCTGGTGGTGCGGACGGCTGCTCGCCGCGAGATCGCTGCGGGACGAGACGATGAAGGTATACCGGGCGGTCCGCTCCGGGGATCTGGAAAAATCCAGAAAAGCTGTTTCTATGATCGTCGGCCGTGATACGGAGCGGCTGGACCTGACCGGTGTGACGAAAGCCGCGGTGGAAACAGCGGCTGAAAACACCTCGGACGGAGAAGCCGCACCGCTTTTTTATATGATGCTCTTCGGTGCAGCCGGCGGATTTTTCTACAAAGCCGTCAATACCATGGACTCCATGATCGGATACCGGAATGAACGCTACCTGCGTTTCGGGACCTTTGCGGCGAAGCTTGATGACGTGCTGAATTTTCTTCCGGCCAGGCTTTCAGGTATCCTGATGTGTGCTGCGGCGGGACTCTGCGGCCTCGACAGTAAAAATGCGCTGAGGATTTTTATCCGTGACCGGAAGAAGCATGACAGTCCTAACTCCGCGCACACGGAGGCGGCAACGGCCGGGGCACTTGATGTGCAGCTGGCCGGCGATGCCTGGTATTTCGGAAAGCTTCATAAAAAGCCGTATCTCGGCGATCCGATCCGCCCGGTGGAACCGGAGGATATTCCGAGGGCAGACAGGCTGATGCTGACCACTTCCGTGCTTGTGCTGATTTTACTGGCGGTGATCCGACTGGGGGCTGAACGGATCCTGCATGTTTTGTGACAGATGCCGGCATATGATCAGTTATCAGGAAGCGGATGCACAAGGCCGTCAGGACAGAGCGTGGGAATGGCAGATAAAGGACAGACAGTGGACGCATCGAATATTCACGGAGGCGATATATACCGTCATCCGGACTGTACAGATTTTTCTTCCAATATGAATCCCCTGGGGCCGCCGGAACGTGTGATCCGGGCGGTCCGTGAGAGTGCGGAACGGTTTTCCGCCTATCCGGATGTGCGGAAAGCGGAACTGACGGATCTTCTGTCCGAAAAGGAAGAGGTATCTCCCGGGGAACTGATCATCGGCAACGGCGCCGCGGAGATTATTTTTCTCTGGGCGTATGCCTTAAAGCCCGGGCGGGTGCTGATGACAGCACCATCCTTTGCGGAATACGGCCGGGCTGTCAGCGCCGCCGGCGGCAGCGTGCTGTATCATGAACTCAGAGAGAACGAGGGATTCCGGCTCACGGAACGGATTCTTCCGCTGATTGAAGGACTGACGCCGGAAAAGGATGCGGTGATCCTCTGCAATCCGAACAATCCCACAGGCCTTGCGGCAGACAGAGAGCTCCTGGACCGCGTGGCAGAATGCTGCGAAAAAAGGCACATCCGTCTTCTGGTAGATGAGTGCTTTCTGGATTTCTGCGACAGCGCAGAGCAGCTGACCATGAAAAGAGCTCTGGGGAAAAACCGGATGATTTTTGTCCTGAAGGCATTTACAAAGACTTACGCCATGGCCGGTCTCAGACTCGGCTACGGGATGACACGGGATACGGCACTGATTTCACAGATGAAAAATCAGACTCAGCCGTGGAACGTATCCGTTCCTGCGCTTGCCGCCGGTGCCGCAGCGCTTCAGGAAGGACCGGAATACATGCAAAAGTCACTCGCTCTCATCCGTAAGGAGCGGCAGTATCTCTTTGAAAATCTTACGGCGTGCGGGCTTGGTGTCATCATGCCGGCTGCTGACTTTATTTTCTTCCGGGGACCGGCGGATCTGAAGGAGAAACTTCTCCGGCACCACATTCTGATCCGAGACTGCGCCAATTATCCGGGCCTGTCGCGGGGATTTTTCAGAGTGGCGGTGAAAACGCATGAAGACAATCTGAAGCTCACAGAAGCCATGCGTGAGGTTATGAGACATGAATCCGTGTGAGGACATGGCAGCTGACTGAATGTCACACGGAAGAAAGTGATCAGATCATGGAAAAAAAGGCAAAATCGCTGATGATTCAGGGCACCATGTCAAACGTGGGTAAAAGTCTGATTGTGGCGGGACTCTGCAGGATTTTTGCAAGAGAGGGCATGAGAGTGGCGCCGTTCAAGGGACAGAATATGGCGCTCAATTCCAGCATCACGGAGGACGGGCTGGAAATGGGACGTGCCCAGGTCATGCAGGCCGAGTGCGCCGGCATCAGGCCGGACGTGCGGATGAACCCTGTGCTGCTGAAACCTGTGAACGACAGCGGCTCACAGGTCATCGTGAACGGTGAAGTACTCGGCAATATGAGCGCAAGGGATTATTTCCGTTATAAGCCCCGTCTGATTCCGAAAGTACAGCAGGCCTATGATGAACTTGCGGCGGAAAATGATCTGATCATCATAGAAGGCGCAGGGAGTCCGGCGGAGATCAATCTGAAGGATGCGGACTGCTTCGTGAATATGGGCATGGCCCGGATCGCCGCATCGCCTGTCCTGATTGTCGGAGATATAGACAGAGGCGGCGTCTTCGCTCAGCTGGAAGGAACGGTGCGTCTGCTGGATCCGGCAGAGCGGGCCATGGTAAAGGGACTGATCATCAACAAGTTCCGTGGCGACATCAGCCTTCTGGATTCTGGTCTGGACATGCTGGAGCGGCTTACCGGCAAAAGAGTGCTCGGTGTCGTTCCTTACATGAAAATTGATGTGGATGACGAAGACAGTCTCTCGGAGCGCCTGCACCGGAGGAACAGCGGACCGGCGGCCGTGGATATCGCAGTGATCCGTCTCCCCAGAATTTCGAATTTCACTGACTTCAATGCCTTTGAGGACGTTGTGAATGTTTCACTGAGATACTGCGGAAGCGTGGAGGAACTCGGGGATCCCGATATGATTATTATCCCCGGCACCAAGAACACCATGGGAGATCTGCAGTGGATGAGACAGAACGGTCTTGAACGCGCGGTTCTTCAGAAAGCCTCGAAGGGCACGGTGATTTTCGGTGTCTGCGGGGGCTATCAGATGCTCGGTGAATCCATCTCTGATCCCACAGGCGCGGAGTCGGGCGGTTCCATGAAAGGGATCGGGCTGCTGCCCGTTACGACAGTCTTCGGAGGACAGAAGATCAGGATGCAGGTAAAGGGGACGCTGAGCAGTGTCGGAGGCGCGCTGGCGCCGATTTCCGGCATGGATATCGAAGGATATGAAATTCACATGGGTGTCTCCTCGCTGCGCCATGAAAAGCTCTGTCTGGCAAAGCTGGAGAGAGTTTCGGAGGACAGCCGGACCCGTACACTGCCGGGACACAGGCCGGTATTTTTCGACGGCGCCCAGAACGGTAATGTGTACGGAACCTATGTGCATGGATTTTTCGACCACAATGATGCGGCCGGCAGAATCTGCCGTGCTCTCGCCGAAAGGAAAGGCATCAGTGCTTCCAACATGATCGGCGTCGATTACAGAACCTTCAGGGATAAACAATATGACATTCTCGCCGACACCCTCGGGGAAAGTCTTGATATGGATCAGATCCGGAAAATCATTGAGAGAGGAATCGTGTAAAGCTGATGACATACATACCGAACATCAGACCGATGGACATAGAGAAAAAAAGCTTTGAGATTATCACGGAAGAACTGGAAAAAAGAGGAAAACAACTGGAACCCGGTACTGAAATGATCGTAAAGCGCTGCATTCATACGAGTGCTGATTTTGACTATGCCGACAATCTGTATTTTTCGAAAGGGGCAGTGAACAGGGCGCTGTCCGCCATCCGTGAAGGAGCATCCATCGTAACGGATACGGAGATGGCAAAGGCCGGCATCAGCCGCAGAACGCTGGCAGGATTCGGAGGAAAGGTTTACTGCTTCATGTCGGATCCGGAGGTGGCGCGGAAGGCAAAAGAAGAAGGCGTGACCCGGGCCATCATCAGCATGAGGAAGGCGTCAGCGCTTCCCGGAAAACTGATATTTGCCATCGGCAATGCGCCGACCGCGCTGCTTGAACTGACAGACCTGTACCGGGCGGGAAAAATCCGGCCGGAGCTCATCATCGGCGTACCGGTCGGATTTGTCAATGTCGTTCAGTCCAAGGAAGCTCTTCAGGCGTCCGGTGCCGACTGTATTATAGCCCGCGGCAGAAAGGGCGGGAGCAACATCGCCGCCTGTATCTGCAACGCGCTTCTGTATATGGCCGACAGTACCAGAGGAGCAGGTCACTCCTCCCAGCCTTCGATGAACCGGTAGGTAATGAGCACTTCGTGCACGCTCTGATTCTCCTTCAGATCTGCCTTCAGGTCATAGGTATCAGAGGCCGGAGGAAGCACATAATCATCGTCTTCCATCTCCACCTCGATCCAGCTGTGGGCAGCTTCACGTGCATTTTCCAGCACATCCTGGAGAGAATCACCGGTAGCCCTGCAGTCCTTCAGGTCCGGGAAGAAGGCGGAAAAATCATTCTCCGCGTTTCTGGTAACAATAGCCGGATAATAAAATTTCATATGATTTCACCTCGAAAACCTGTATTTATTCCGCTCTATTCTAGCATGAGTTTCCGGGGAAGGGAAGGGTCTGAGGCGCAGCATCGAAGGCCGGACAGCGGCCCCGGATGCATCACCCTTTTCGCTCCGGTCACATTCGCCGTGTATCTCCGTCGGCCATTCTCACCTTAAAAGGCGGCGCTGCGGAACGCGCCTGCTGACGC